>JAABTC010000115.1 GCA_011390055.1 Burkholderiales bacterium
GGCGCAGACCGACGCCAAGCCGCTGGTGGAAAACACCTTCGAGCGCGCTCGGGGCCTGCGCTAGGAAGGGCCCGCGATGAGCGACGACAGCAAGCCAGAGGCGGGCCCCTCGAGCAGCCCCCCAAGCGGCCCTGCACGCAGCCGCGGCAAACGCCTGTGGCTCTGGGCCTGGGGCCTGGCCACCGGCACCGTGGGCATCGCCTTCGCCGCCGGCATCGTGTTCTGGGGCGGCTTCAACACCGCGATGGAAGCGACCAACACCGAGGGCTTCTGCATCGGCTGCCACGAGATGAAGAACAACGTCTACGTGGAGTACCGCAACACCATCCACTACCAGAACCGCACCGGCGTGCGCGCCACCTGCCCCGACTGCCACGTGCCCAGGGAATGGGGCCCGAAGATCGTGCGCAAGATCCAGGCAAGCAACGAACTTCTGCACAAGGCGCTGGGCTCGATCGACACGCCGGAGAAGTTCAACGCCAAGCGCGCCGCGCTGGCCTCGAGCGAGTGGAAGCGCATGAAGGCCAACGACAGCCAGGAATGCCGCAACTGCCACGCCTTCAGCTTCATGGACTACGCCGAACAGAACCGCCGCGCCGCCACCAAGCACCAGGTCGCGTTCAACGAAGGCCAGACCTGCATCGACTGCCACAAGGGCATCGCCCACACGCTGCCGCCGATCGAGCAGCACATCGGGGCGCCGAAGTTGGAGGCAGCGGCGACGCCGGTCTTGGCGCAGCCGCGCACGCCCTGAGCCAAGCCTCTCCCGCCCTCGTTTGCCTCGCGCGCCCCCCGTTCGCCCTGAGCTTGTCGAAGGGCCAGCCCGCGCCACACCTCGGGAACGCTTAGACTGCGCAGAATTCTGCAACCCAGGAACTGCCATGTCGATCGCCGCCAAGGATGTGGTGCCCTTCACCCAGGCCCGGGCCACCCTCTCCGAGCTGGCCGACGAGGTGAAGCAAGGCAGCGAAAAAGTCATCACCAAGAACGGCCAGAGCTACGTTGCGCTGATCGACTCCGACCGCCTGGACTACTACCACCGCCTGGAACGCGAGCGCATCCACTTGCTGCTGCTCGAAGACGTGAAGCGTGGGCTGGCGGACATCGTGGCCGGGCGCACCGAAGACGCGGACACGGCCATTGCCCGCCTGCAGCGAGCGCGCAAGCCCTCCGCAAAGGTGAGCAAGACCGCGAAGCGGCGTGTCTGAGCCGCGCGTCGAGGTCGAGCTCACGGCCAGTTTCATCGAGCGGCTGGAGTCGCTCGAAACCTTCCTTGCCGAAGCCGATGCCTTCGAGGCGTACAACAAGCTGCTCGACGGGCTGCGCCGCACGGTCATCCCGAACCTGCGCCGGTTCCCACGCATCGGACGTCGCTACCTGGACCAGCCGCCCCAGTCGATCGAAGCGATGACGCAATTGGCCGCGCTGCCGCCGGGCGCCGCCGATGCTCTGCGCGTGTACCTGCGCGACGACTACCTGATCCTCTACACGCTCACCGGTTCGACCGTGCATCTCCTGTCGATCCGCCACCACCGCCAACTGTCGTTCGCGTTCGCGAAGCTGTGGGAGCCTTGAAGCGACAGGCCGGCTCGAACTGAACCCACAATCCACCCGTCGCCGCTCCCCACCACCCCGTCACGGAGGATTCCATGCCCCTGCTGCCCCTCGCCCTGTCCGCCATCGTCGTCGCCCTGCCCGCCGTCGCCGCAGCCCAGTCGTCCACCACGCTGGCGAGCCACCTGCCGGGCAAGGTGCACCTGCTGCCGGCGACGCTGGAAACCACCCAGTGGGGCTGGTTCGACAACGCCCAGCCGCCGGTGCTCAAGGTCGACCCGGGCGACACGGTGATCCTGGAAACCATGATGCATTCGCACAACCAGGTCGTTCCCGGGCGCACCATCGAAGAGATCAAGAAGCTGCGTACCGACCACCCTGGGCGCGGCCCGCACACCGTCACCGGCCCGATCTTCGTCAACGGTGCGATGCCCGGCGACGTGCTCAAAGTCAAGATCAACCGGATCGTGCCGCGCGCCTACGGCACCAACTTCAACGTGCCCGGGATGTTCGGCCAGTTCCCAAAGGACTACCCCGACGGCCAGGTGAAGTACCTGTACCTCGACCTGGACCGCAAGGTGATCGAGTTTTTGCCCGGCGTGTTCGTCCCGCTGCAGCCCTTCCCCGGCACCCTCGGCGTGGCGCGCAAGGATCCTGGGCGCTACAGCTCGGTACCGCCAGGGGAGTACGCCGGCAACATGGACATCCGGGATCTGGTCGAGGGCACCACGCTGTACGTGCCGGTGCATGTTCCCGGGGCACTGCTGTGGACCGGCGACTCGCACGCCGCGCAGGGCAACGGCGAGGTCAACCTCACCGCCATCGAGACCGCCTACCGCGAGATGAACGTGACCCTCACGCTGGCCAAAGGCATGGCGCTGGACATGCCGCGGATCGAGACGCCGAAATCGTGGATCACGATGGGCTTCGACGCCGACCTGAACAAGGCCTGGGACATGGCGGCGGCGCAGACCGTGAAGTTCCTCGCCGAGCAGCGCAAGGTCTCGCCCGAACAGGCGAAGGCGCTGATGGCCCGGGTGTCGGACTGCCGGGTCTCGCAGGTCGTGAACATCAAGAAGGGCATCCATTGCCTGAGCCCGAAGGACGCCGGCGCCAGCGAGGACATGGAGCGGCCGACCCGCGAGACCGCCACCGCCTTCGTCACCCATGCCCAGGACGCCGACCTCAACAAGGCCATGGACGACGCGTCGCGCGCCATGATCAAGTGGCTTGAGACGAACAAGGGCATCGCTCGCCTGGACGCCTACGGCTTGGCCAGCGCGGCGATGGATTGCCGGGTCGGCGCGGTTGACGGCGCGGCGCGCAACGTCCACTGCCTGATGCCCAAGTCGTTGTGGACCGCGCCGAAATAGGTCGCGTGGCGCGCGGCGCCGCCGCGTTGGTCTGGGCGATGGCGCTGGCGTGCGGTCTGCTCGCCGCGCTGCCCGCGACAATCGTGCATGCGCAAGACCGGCTGCGCGTCGTCGCCACCACGAGCGATCTGCGCAGCCTGGTCGAGGCGGTGGGCGGCGACCGCGTGGCGGCCACCCATCTGGCTCCGCCCGAAGCCGATGTTGAGCACTACCAGCCGCGCCCGCGCGATGTCGAGCGGCTGCAGGGCGCGGCGCTGGTGGTGCGGGTCGGCGCCGACTTCGACCTGTGGTTCGACCCGCTGCTGGCGCGCACCGGACGCGCCGAGCTGCAGCGCGGCGGTGCGCGCCACGTGGACGGCTCGCGCGCGGTTGCGCTGCTCGAAGTACGCGGCATGACCGCCGGACCCGGCGACGGCCACGCGCATGGCGCCGGCAACCCGCACTATTGGCTCGACCCGGGCAACGCCGAGATCGTGACCGCGACGCTGCTCGAGGCGCTGGCGCGGATCGATCCGACGCATGCCGCGCACTTCGAACAGCGCCGCACCGCGTTCGTCGAGCGCCTGCGCGCCAAGGCCGCCGGATGGGACACGGCGGCCTCTGCGCTGCACGGCAAGGCCCTGGTGGCGCACCACAACACGTGGGCCTATTTCGCGCGCCGCTTCCGGCTCGAGTTCGCCGGTTTCATCGAGCCCCGCCCGGGGGTCCCGCCGAGCCCAGCGCACCTGGCGCGGCTGCGAACGCTGGTGCGCGAGCGCGACGTCCGCATCATCGTGCGCCAGCCGCACGAGCCGGCGCGCAGCGCCGAGCTCCTCGCGGCCGGCGGGCCGGCGCGCGTGGTGGTGCTGGCGGCGTCGGTGGGGGCGGTGCCGCAGGCGCCGGACTACATCGCCCTGCTCGACCACAACGTGCGAACGCTCGCGGCCGCGGCGGCGACGGTCTTCGCACCGGCGCGCTGATGTTCGCCGACGCCGCGGCGTTGCTCGCGTTGCCGCTGGCGGCGTCGCTGCTGCTGGTGGCGATCCACACCGCGCTGGGCATCCAGGTGCTGGCTCGCGGCGTGATCTTCGTTGACCTCGCGCTGGCGCAGGTGGCAGCGCTCGGCGCGACGGTCGCCTTCATGCTCGGCCACCCGGTGGCCAGCCCGGCCACCTTCGGCTACTCGCTCGCGTTCACCTTCGCCGCCGCGCTCGTGCTCGCCTCCAGCCGCGCCTGGTCGACCCGCATTCCGCAGGAAGCGCTGATCGGCGTGCTGTACGTCGTGGCCGCCGCGGCGGCGTTCCTGCTGGTCGACAAGGCGCCGCAGGGGGCCGAGCACATCCGCCAGATCCTCACCGGCAACATCCTCACCGTCGGCGCGGCTGAGGTGTTGGCGCTGGTGCCGCTGTACGCCGCGATCGGCGCCCTGCACTGGGCGGTGCGGCGCCGCTTCGCCGCCCACCACGACGGCGCGCAGCGCTGGGCCTGGGACCTGCTGTTCTATGCGAGCTTCGGCGTCGTCGTCACAAGCTCGGTCGCGCTGGCCGGGGTGCTGCTGGTGTTTGCCTTCCTCATCGTTCCGGCAGCCATCGGCGTGCTGTGGGCCGACCGCCCCCGGCTGCAGCTCGCCATCGGCTGGGCCGCGGGCGTCTTGGCGAGCGTGGTCGGCCTGGCCCTGTCGTATGCCGCCGACCTGCCGACCGGCGCGGCCATGGTGTGCACGTTCGGCGCCGCGCTCGCGCTGGCGGGCGGGCTCAGAAGCGCGTTGGGCCCCGGGCACGGGAGTTGGCGTGGCCGCATCGGCAAGGTGTCGCGCAGCCTGCGTTACGCGATCGGTGGCGTCCTGATCGGCTCGGGCCTGTGGCTCATGGTCGCGCCGCGCGCCGACCAGCCGCTGCTCGACGCGGTCGAGTTCGCCGCACCCGGCGTTCGCCACGTCTACATGACCCGGCCGCAGGCGGCGGCGTACGACGACGCCGCGGCCCATGCCCACCGCTATGCGCGCGAAGCCGAGCGGCTGGACCAACGCGAGGCGCGTAGCCGCTTCGAAGGACGGTCGCTCGACGACGACGAGGTGCGGCGGATCTCGTCGTTCCTCAAGAGCTACGGCGAGATGCAAAAAGGTGAGCGTTTCGTGATGGCCGAAATTCGCGCACGGGCGCGCGAGCGGGCCCGCTGGTGGGCGGGCGGCTTGGCGCTGGCGCTCGGGGTCGTCGTCGTTCCGGGAGTGTGGGGAGGAGTATTGCGCAGGCATGCGCGCCGGCGGGGGCGCGCGCGTCTCTGCATCTAGAGGCCATCAGGCCGCTACCTGTCGTCGGGCACCCGCAGTAGTCTTCGGGTCGAGTCGAAGGTCAGCTCGCAGGCATGTCGGCCAACTCAAGGTCCCGGCCATCTTCGCCAACGGCTGCTGGGCAAGCACATCATCACGAGCGAGACCTTCACGCACTGCTGCTGGTGGCGGTGGCCAGCCCCGTGCTCACCGTGCCCGTCGTGACGCCGATGCTCCGGCGCATGGCGGGCGTTTTGGCTTGCGACCGCTAGGCGCGGCCGGCACGACGTTCAGCGATAACGGTTGAAACTGCCCAGGCGATGGTGCATGGGTTGCCGTTCTGCCCACAGCGCCAGTCGCTCCAGCCAGCCCAGCGGCAGCACCTGAGGTGGTGCAACCGGAGGCCGCGCAGTGGCGCGCAGCGGCAGGTGAAAGGCGGTACGCAGGGCTTGAACGCCTGATCCGAAAGATGCGGTCTGGGTGTTCATGGCGACTCCGGTGGACGGGCTGCCCGACCCCGGGGTTCGGGTTTCAGGCAGTGTTTGCAGTGTGAGACCGTGCATCCACGAACGCAACGTGGCATATTGCAGACCGACTCTGCAAATTCGCAAACTCTGACATGGCCACCCTCGATTGGGATGACTTACGCCACGCGGTCGCGATCGGCAGCGCCGGCTCGCTGGCGGGCGCGGCACGCACGCTGGGCGTCAACCACACCACCGTGCTTCGTCGGCTCGATGCGTTGGAGGCCCACCTCGGGTCGCGCTTGTTTGAGCGGCTGCGCAGCGGCTACCAGCCCACCGAGGCCGGTCTGGCGCTGCTGGAGCAGGTGCGCCACATGGCCACGCGCGCCGACGAGATCGAGCGACAGGTGCTGGGCCGTGACCGGCAATTCACCGGCCCGCTGCGCGTGACCACGGCCTTCGTGTTGATGGACCATCTGCTGCCGCAGCCGCTCGCCGACTTTTCACGCGCCTATCCTGGTGTCGAGGTGGAAGTGGTGGAAAACGCCTTCCTCGTCGATCTGGCGAGCCGCCATGCCGATGCGACCGAGGGGTGGACCCGGCGCGAGGCCGACGTGGCGTTGCGCCTGTCGGCGCACGTGGCTGAGCACCTCGTCG
>JAABTC010000116.1 GCA_011390055.1 Burkholderiales bacterium
TCTGCGCGTTGCTGCGGTACAGGAACGCGATCTCGGTGCGCGGCATGCCGCCGCGGTGCAGCTGCCGCACCTCGTCGAGCATCCACTGCGCCTCGGCAAAGTCGCTCGTCACCTCGACCACGCGGATCGGCTCGCCAGGGCCGGCCTCGGTGCGCAGGTTCTTGCCCAGGCGCTTGGCGTTGTGCGAGATCAGGCCGTTGGCGGCGTCGAGGATGTTGCCGAACGAGCGGTAGTTCTCTTCGAGCTTGATGACGCGGCGCACGCGGTACTCGCGCTCGAAATCCGCCATGTTGCCGACCTGCGCGCCGCGGAAGGCGTAGATGCTCTGGTCGTCGTCGCCGACGGCAAACACGCCTTGCGCGTTGCCCGGCGGCGCGAACATCTGCAGCCAGCGGTATTGCAGGCGGTTGGTGTCCTGGAACTCGTCGACCAGCACATGCCGGAAGCGGTGCTGGTAATGCTGGCGCAGCGCGTCGTTGTCGCGCAGCAGTTCGACGGTGCGCAGCATCAGTTCGGCGAAGTCGACCACGCCCTCGCGCTGGCATTGCGTTTCGTAAGCCTCGTAGATCTGCACCAGCTTGCGGCTTTGCTCGTCGCGCTGCTCGATGTCGCCCGGGCGCAGGCCGGCATCCTTGCTGGCAGCGATCTGCCAGGCCATCTGTTTGGGCACGAAGCGCTCTTCGTCGAGGTTCAGGCCCTTGATGACGCGCTTGACGGCCGACTGCGAGTCGGCGCTGTCGAGGATCTGGAACGACTGCGGCAGGCCGGCGAGCTTCCAGTGCGCGCGCAGGAAGCGGTTGCACAGGCCGTGGAAGGTGCCGATCCACATGCCGCGCACGTTCACCGGCAGCATCGTCGTCAGCCGGGTCAGCATCTCCTTGGCGGCCTTGTTGGTGAAGGTCACCGCCAGCAGGCCGCCGGGGGACACCTGGCCGGTGCTGAGCAGCCAGGCGATGCGCGTCGTCAGCACGCGCGTCTTGCCCGATCCGGCGCCGGCGAGGATCAAGGACGGCTCGGCCGGCAGCGTGACCGCGGCGAGCTGCTCGGGATTCAGGTTGCGCAGCAGCGCGTCATGGCCAGGGAAGGCGCGGTCGTCGTAGGCACTGTCACTCATCGACCAATTCTAGGAGGCGTGCGGCACGTTACCTGCTTGTCACGCAGATGACGCACCATCCGGGCTTACGCATGAACTTCCTGCGCAGCCGCTCGACACCGATCAGCCTCGCTTTGCAAGGCGGCGGCGCACATGGCGCCTTCACTTGGGGTGTGCTCGACGCCCTGCTCGAGGACGGGCGCTTGCCGATCAGCGCGATCAGCGCAACCAGCGCCGGCGCCATGAATGCCGTTGCGCTGGCGCACGGTCTGTGCACAGGCGGCACCGACGGGGCACGCGAATCGCTGGCCAGGTTCTGGCGGGCCGTGGGCAACAGCGTGTCCTTCGATGGCCTGCTCGTCGGCAGCGCCGCAAGCCCCGGCTTTGCGCCGGCGGCCCGCATGTTCATGCACTGGGCCAGCCTCATGTCGCCGCTGCAGCTCAATCCGCTGGGCCTGAACCCTCTGCGCGAATTGCTGACCCAGCAGATCGACTTCGAGCGCCTGCGCCAGGCCGATGCGATCCGGCTCTTCATCGCCGCCACGCATGCCAACAGCGGCCGCCTTCGCCTGTTCGAGAACGACGAACTCAGCGCTGAAGCGGTGCTCGCCTCGGCCTGCCTGCCCTCGCTGCAGCATGCCGTGACGATCGATGGGCAACCGTGGTGGGATGGTGGCTACAGCGCCAACCCGGCATTGTTTCCCTTGGTGCGCAGTGGCGTGCCGGACTTGCTGATCGTGATGCTGAGCCCACTGGTCTATGCCGCGGTGCCGACCGGTGCCGACGAAATCCGCGCCCGCGCTCTCGAATTCACCTTCAACGCTGCCTTTCTGCGCGAAGCCACCCTGCTGGCCGAGTCCTGCGCCACCGCGCGCAGCTCGCTGTGGCCGTTCGGCCGCCTGGAGCGGCGGCTGCTGCGCCTGCGCACGCACCTGATCGACGCCGAAGAAGCGCTGGCTGGCCTGAAGCAGGAGTCGCGACTGATCGCCCACCTGCCGTTCCTCGAGAGCCTGCGCGATCTGGGTCGCGAGCGGGCGCAACGCTGGCTGGCGACGGCGGGGCAACAGGTCGGACAACGCTCGAGCGCCGACCTGGCACGGTTGTTCGCGGCGCCTGGGCGCGAGCCACGGTCGTCCGCATCACCCCCATGAGGCCAGGCGCTGCGCCGAGCGCTCAGGCAACTTGTTCGAGCTGGGTGAACCAGGTGGTGGGGCTGGGTTTCGCTGCGCGAAAGCCGACGCGATCCTTGGCCCGTGCGCGCATGTACCCCGTGATCCAGCCCGCGAACTCCGCGCCCGGCATCGGGCGACTGAGCAGGTAGCCCTGGATCTGGTCGCAGCCGAGATTGCGCAGGGCGCGCGCTTGCGCACTGGTCTCGACCCCCTCGGCCACCACGCACATCTTCATGCTGCGGCCGAGCGCAATCACCGCCGAGGCAATCGCCACGTCCTCTTCGTTGTCGGGCAGCGACTGGACGAAGGAGCGATCGATCTTCAGCGTGTCGATGTTGAAGCGCTTGATGTAGCTGAGCGACGAATGGCCGGTGCCGAAGTCGTCGATCGCCAGCCGCACGCCCATGCGGCGAAAATTTTCGAGCATGGCGCGGTTGGCCTCGTTGTCCTCCATCAGCAGCGACTCGGTCAGCTCGATCTCCAGGCGCTGCGGGTCGATGGTGTTCTCGCGCAGCGTGTCTTCGACCAGTGAAGCCAGGTACATGTGGCGGAACTGCCGCGCCGACAGGTTGACCGCCATGCGCACCGGCGGCAGGCCCATGCGGTCCCAGGCGGCGAGCTGTTCACAGGCGGCACGGATCACCCAGGCACCCACCGGCAGGATCATCCCGGTGTCTTCGAGCACGCCGATGAAGCGGTCGGGCGAGACCAGGCCCTGGCCCGGGCGTTGCCAGCGCACCAGCGCTTCGACGCCCATCACCTTGCCGCAGCGCAGGTCGGCCTTGGGTTGAAAGTGGAGCACGAATTCCTGGCGCTCGATGGCGCGGCGCAGGCTGGTCTCGAGCGACATCCGCGCCGTGGCCGCTGCGTTCAGATCGTCGCTGAAAAAGCTGTAGGTGCCGCGCCCGAGCGATTTGGAGCGGTACATCGCCATGTCGGTGTGGCGGATCAGGCCATCCAGATCGACCTTGTCGTCCGGGTACATCGAGATGCCGATGCTGGCCGAGATCACGATCTCTTCCTCGCCGGCAATGAAGGGGGCGGTCAAGGCGTCGAGCATGCGCTGGGCCACATGCGCAGCGTCTTCCACGCTGCCGATCGCTTCGCAGATCACTGTGAACTCGTCGCCACCCAGCCGCGACAGCGTGTACGGCTCCTCGACCGGACGGAGCAGGGTGTCCACGCTGCGCAGGCATTGCGTCAAGACCTTGGTCACGTGCAACAGCAACTGGTCACCGACCTCGTGTCCGAGACTGTCGTTGACCAGCTTGAAGCGGTCGAGGTCGAGGAACATCAAGGCCATCGGCAAGCCGCTGCGTTGTGCACGGGCCATCGACTGGCTCAGCCGATCACGGAACAGCGCGCGATTCGGCAGCCCGGTGAGGCTGTCGAAGTTCGCCAGGTGGGCCAGGCGCTCCTGCGTTTGCGCGCGCTCGGCGGGATCGCGCAGGTGCACGATCGCTTGCGGGCCACCGGCCGTGCGCAGCAGCGTGATGCGCAGCGCCACCGGGCGCGGCGGCGCCTGATCCTGCTTCGCAAGCGCGGAGCCGTTGCAGAGCATGAAGGGGCCCTGGCCTGCCTCCTGCTGCAGAATGCCGGTGACCGCGGCACCCACCAGCGTGGCTTTGTCGACGCCAAACAAGGCACTTGCGACCGCGTTGCACGACAGCACGGTGCCGTCGGCTGCGCAAACCAGCAAGCCTTCGCTGGAATGCTCGAACAGGGCTTCGAAGCGATGGTCGTTGGCCACAGCGGGCGCTCGATCCCGATCCCGGGCTGGCGCAGGTGTCATCGCGGGCTCGGGCTCGGGCTCGGGGGGCCGCGCTGCGTCGACCTTGGGCCTGGAGGCAAACCACTGGCTTACGGCATACCAGGGTCGAGGTGCCGTTGGACGACGGGCGGTCGCGAGCGAAGTCGGAAGGGCCATGGCATTCTGGAGCGCAGCCGTAGTCAGAATCTGATTATCGACGGCGTATCGTTGTGCAACAGGGCTGCACATCAGGGGGCCAGTGCAGTGCTGCACGGAATGGCCAAACAAAGCCGCATAGAATTTCGCGAACCGATGGAAATCTTCGACTACGACAACATCCTGTTGCTGCCGCGCCAGTGCCGGGTCGACAGCCGCGCCGAGTGCGACACCTCGGTCGAGTTCGGTGGCCGGCGTTTCAAGCTGCCAGTGGTGCCGGCCAACATGAAGACGGTGCTCGACGAGGGCATCGCCGTGCAACTCGCGCGGAGCGGCCACTTCTACGTGATGCATCGCTTCGACCTGGACAGCGTGGCCTTTGCGCAGCGCATGCGCGAGCAAGGCCTGTTCGTCTCGATCAGCGCGGGCGTGAAGGACAGCGACATGCGCGTCATCGACCGCCTGGCGGCCGACGGCGTCGGCGCCGACTACATCACCATCGACATCGCCCACGGCCACGCCGAGAGCGTACGCCGCATGATCGAGTACATCAAGACCCGCCTGCCCAAGGTCTTCGTGGTCGCCGGCAACGTGGCCACGCCCGAGGCGGTGATCGACCTCGAGAACTGGGGCGCGGATTCGACCAAGGTCGGCGTCGGCCCGGGCAAGGTCTGCATCACCAAGCTGAAGACGGGCTTCGGTACCGGCGGCTGGCAGCTTTCGGCGCTCAAGTGGTGCGCCCGTGTGGCCACCAAGCCGATCGTCGCCGACGGTGGCATCCGCCACCACGGCGACATCGCCAAGAGCGTGCGCTTCGGCGCCGCGATGGTGATGATCGGTTCGCTGTTCGCCGGCCACGAGGAAAGCCCGGGCGCGACGGTCGAGGTCGACGGCAAGCTCTACAAGGAGTACTACGGCAGCGCCTCGGACTTCAACAAGGGCGAGTACAAGCACGTCGAGGGCAAACGCATCCTGGAGCCGATCAAGGGCGCGCTGGCCGACACGCTGCGCGAGATGCGCGAGGACCTGCAAAGCTCGATCAGCTACGCCGGTGGCACCCAGCTCGCCGACCTGCGGCGCGTGAACTACGTGGTGCTCGGCGGCGAGAACGCGGGCGAGCACCTGTTCATGTAGTCGCGTTCGCCGACGCCACGCCGTGCCGGCGCGTCGGTGTGCGCATCGTCACCAGTTCTTCGGCCGCCGTCGGGTGCACCGCCAGCGTCGCGTCGAGGTCGGCCTTCGTGGCACCCATCTGCAGCGCCACGCCCACCAGCTGGATCATTTCGCCGGCCTCGCTGCCGACGATGTGGCAGCCCAGCACGCGGTCGGTGTCGTGCTGCACCACCAGCTTCATCAGCATGCGTTCGCTGCTGCCCGCGAGCGTGGCCTTCATCGGCCTGAAGTCGACGCTGTAGACATCCACCCGGTCGTGCAGGGCCAGCGCCTGCGCTTCGGTCAGGCCGGCCGTGCCGACCTCGGGCGTCGTGAAGACGGCCGAGGGCACGATGGCCTGCGGGTGGTTGTGACCGACGATCACGCTGCGCCCGCCGAACACATGGTCGGCAAAGGCATGCCCCTCGCGGATCGCCACCGGGGTGAGCTGGATGCGGCCGGTGACGTCGCCGACCGCGTGGATGTGCGGCACCGAGCTGCAACCGTGCTCGTCGACGACGATCGCGCCCTCGGCGTCGAGCTTGACGCCGGCCGCCTCCAGGCCGAGGCCCGCGCTGTGCGGCACCCGGCCGAGCGCGCGCAGCACCGCGTCGGCCTCGAGCAGGCTGCCGTTGTCCAGAGTGACGGCCAGGGCGCTCTCACGACGATCGATGCGTGACAAGGCCGCGCCCGTGTGAAAGCGGATGCCCTGCCCTTCGAGCTGGGCCTGCAGGTGCTCGCGCACCTCCTCGTCGAAACCCCGCAGCACGCGCGCCCCGCGCAACACCACACCGACCTCGGCGCCCAGGCGGCGCAACAGACAGGCGAACTCGAGCGCCACGTAACCGGCGCCCTGGACCACCACGCGCCGGGGCAGCTCGGGCCAGTGGAAGAGTTCGTTGGAGCTCGAGGCGAGTTCACCAC
>JAABTC010000117.1 GCA_011390055.1 Burkholderiales bacterium
CGTCGGTACCGATGCCGAAGATCACACCCGGCTCACGCGCGGCTCAACCGACGTAGGCGCGCTGGATGCAGCGCTGGTACTCGCGCACGGCCTCGACGTAGCCGAGCTCGAGTGCGTCGGCGATCAGTGCATGGCCGATCGAGACCTCCAGCACGCCCGGGACCGCGCGCAGAAAGTCGGTGAGGTTTGCGAGATTCAGGTCGTGACCGGCGTTGATGCCCAGGCCGACCGCAAGCGCCGCTTCCGCGGTGGCCGCATAGCGCGCCAGTTGCGCAGTCTGCTCCGGCCCGCCATGCGCCGCGGCATAGGGTTCGGTGTACAGCTCGACGCGGTCGGCACCCAGCGCGCGCACGGCCGCCATCAACCCCGGCTCGGGGTCCATGAACAGGCTGACTCGCACGCCCAGGGAACGCGCCTCGGCGACGTGCGGCGCTACGCGCTGCAGGTCGGCCGCTGCAAAGCCGTGGTCGCTGGTGAACTGCCCCGGCGCATCGGGCACGAAGGTGCACTGGTGCGGACGGTACAGGCGCACGAAGCCCATCAGGTTGTCGAAAGGGTTGCCCTCGATGTTGAACTCGGCCTGCGGCCACGCCTTCAACAGCGTGGCGAGCTCGCTCACGTCGGCAGCACGGATGTGGCGCTCGTCGGGTCGCGGATGCACCGTGATGCCCTGCGCGCCAGCTTCCAGGCACAGGGCCGCTGCGCGTGTCACGCTCGGAATGCCGAGGTGGCGCGTGTTGCGCAGCAAGGCCACCTTGTTGACATTGACGGACAAGGCGCAACGCGCTTCGCGGGCTGACGACTCGGCGGCAATCAAGGGGTTCATGGGCTGATCAGGGGTTGCAGGTCGCGCAGGACCTGTCGCGTTCGCAGGGGCACCGCCCCCAGATGGTAGGCCAGCAGCCCGCGCAACTGTCGGCGCAGCGCCTGGCCCGGCGCAATGCAGGCCTGCTGCAGCGCCACCAGGTCGTTGGCATCGAGGGCAGCGCGCAGGGCGTTCAGGTCGTCGGCATGCAGGGCCGAGGCATCGCGTGCGCCCCCCGGCTCGACGCCACGTTCGGCCTGCAGCGCGTAGCGCACGTCACCTTGCAACGGCTGCTGCGTGGCCGTCACGCGCGACAGGTCGGGCAGCAGCCCGATCTCGCGCAACAGGCGCAGCTCGAAGGCGCGCAGTGCTGCGGGCTCGCCCTCGCCGCCGAGACCGGGCAAGGTGGCGGCGTAGGCATCCCAAAGCGCGGGATGCGGATCCTCCCGGGCCAGCAGTTTCATCAACAACTCGTTGAGGTAGAACCCCGAAAACAGAGCTTCACCACCCACCGCAGGCAACCCGCCCGCCCATTCGGCCGTGCGCAGGTTGTGCAGTTCCGCCCCCACCGGGCTGCGGCCCAGGTGGGCCTGGATGCGCTGGAACGGGCGCAGCACCGGGCGAAGCTGGGAGGTCGGGCGCTTGGCGCCCTTGGCCACCACCGCGATGCGCCCGTGGCTGCGCGCGAACAGCTCGACGATCAGGCTCGTCTCGCTCCAGTCGTAGCGGTGCAGCACGAACGCCGCCAGCGGCGATGCCGCCGAACGTGGCGATGTGCTCACTCGTAGCCGTAGCTGCGCAGGTGCTCCTCGCTGTCGGCCCAGCCGGAACGCACCTTGACCCACAGCTCGAGGAACACCTTCGCATCCCACAGACGCTCGAGGTCTTGGCGCGCTTCGCTGCCGATGCGCTTCAGGCGTGCGCCGCCCTCGCCGATGACCATGCCCTTGTGCGCGTCGCGCTCGACGACGATGGTCGCTGCGATGCGCCTGAGTGCGCCCTCCTCCTCGAACTTGTCGATCACGACGGTGCAGCTGTAGGGCAATTCGTCGCCGGTCAAGCGGAACAGCTTCTCGCGGATCAGCTCGCTGGCCAGGAAACGCTCGCTGCGGTCGGTGAGCGCGTCTTCCTCGTAGAACCAGGCCTGCTCGGGCAGGTACGGCGCGACGATGCCGAACAGGCGCTCGACATCGGCCGCCTTCTTGGCCGACATCGGGACGAACTGGGCGAAATCGCGGCGCTCCTGCATCGACGCCATCCACGGCATCAGGTCGGTGCGGCGCTTGACCTCGTCCTGCTTGTTGGCGATCAACAGCACCGGCTTGTCCTCAGGCAGAAGGGCCAGCACCTTGGCGTCGTCGAGGGTGAAGCGCCCGGCCTCGACCAGGAAGAGCACGGCGTCGACGTCGGCCAGCACGCTGCGCACGGTACGGTTCAAGTTGCGGTTCAGCGCATTGCCATGGCGCGTCTGGAAGCCGGGCGTGTCGACGAAGATGAACTGGGCCGGCCCGACGCTGCGGATGCCGGTGATGCGGTGGCGCGTGGTCTGGGCCTTGTCCGAGGTGATGCTGACCTTCTGGCCGACGAGCGCGTTCAACAACGTGCTCTTGCCGACGTTCGGCCGGCCGACGATGGCCACGAGCCCACAACGCGGCGGGGCGTCAGTCATTTCAACGGGCCCATGGGAGCGCCACCTAGTCTTGCAGCGGACCGCCGGGGCGGTCGCTCGACTTCAGCACCGCGAGCATGCGGCGGGCGGCTTCCTGTTCGGCCGTGCGGCGCGAACGCCCTTCGCCCTTTTCGATCAGTCCGAGCGCGGCGACGCCGCACTCGACATCGAAGGTCTGCGCATGTGCCTGGCCGCGCGTGGCCACGATGCGGTACGCGGGCACGGACAGCTTGCGGGCCTGCAACCACTCCTGCAGCTCCGTTTTGGCATCCTTGCTCCAGTTGTCGACTTCGGTGGTGGCCAGCGTCTCGCCGAACAGCCCCGCGACCACGGTGCGCGAGGCTTCGAAGCCACCGTCGAGGAAGGTCGCACCGATCAACGCCTCGAGTGCATCGGCCAGGATCGACGGGCGCAGGGCGCCGCCTCCGCGCGCCTCGCCCTCGGACAGGCTCAGCACCTCGGGCAGGCCCAGCGACAGCGCCAGGCGGTGCAGGCTGTCTTCTCGCACCAGGTGGGCGCGAACTCGGGTCAGGTCGCCTTCGTCGGAGCCGGCGAAGCGTTCGTAGAGCAGCGCCGAGACGGCGGTCTGCAGCACCGCATCGCCCAAGAATTCGAGCCGCTCGTTGTGTTCGGCACTCGCGCTGCGGTGGGTCAGCGCACGGCTCAGCAGCATCGGCTGCGCAAAGCGATGGCCGAGGCGCTGCTGCAGCGCATCCAGGCGAGGATCCACTAGTTCGAGCGGCCCTCGCCGCGGTACTTGATGAGCAGGAAGACCGGCTCGAAGAGCTCGACTTCCTTGTCGTAGGCAAAGCGGATCACCACCTTGTCGTTCTCCTTGGTGACCTGCAGGTCCTTGCCACCGATGCTGGAGATCGAGTACTCGATCTCCTTTTGCTTCTCGAAGGCACTTCGAGCCAGGGCCACGCTCGCAGGTTCCTCCTTGGCGATCTTTTGCACGGCGCGCTGGATCGTGGAGTATTCGTTCACCGTGGGCAGCACGCGCACGATGATCAAGGCGCCGAAGGCGACGACGATGGCCCACAGCAACAAGCCGATCATCGTGATACCACGCTCGTGGCGGTACGGGCGGCGGGTCTTGGGCATCAGGATCTCCGGCGGTGGTGTTGGGTGCAGGAACACTCAGTTGAAGCGGCCGATGCGGCCGACGTCACCGAAATTCATCCACACGAAAAAGGCCCGCCCGACCAGGTTGCGGTCGGGGACGAAGCCCCAGTAGCGCGAATCGACCGAATTGTCGCGGTTGTCGCCCATCATGAAGTAGTGGCCGGCGGGCACTTTGCACACCACACCCTCGGCGCTGTACCGGCAGGCGTCGCTGTTGGGGAAGTTCTGCACGCCCGGAACGAAGGGCGGGCGTTCCTTGTCGGTCAGGATGCGGTGCTCGACCGCACCGAGCTTCTCGCTGGCCTGCTGGCTGTAGCGCAGGCTGTCTTCGTCGTAGAAGTCGGGCAACGGCGTCGTGGGCACGGGCTGGCCGTTGATCGTCAGCTGCTTGTTCAGGTAGGCGACCTCGTCGCCGGGCACGCCGACCACCCGCTTGATGTAGTCGATGCGCGGGTCGGGCGGGTAGCGGAAAACCACCACGTCCCCGCGCGCCGGGTCCTTGTTGGCCATCACCTTCTGGTTGATCACCGGCAAGCGTAGGCCGTATTCGAACTTGTTGACCAGGATCAGGTCGCCGACCAGCAGCGTCGGGATCATCGAACCCGACGGGATCTTGAACGGCTCGAACAGGAACGAACGCAGCAAGAAGACGATCAGGATCACCGGAAACAGTCCGGCCGTCCAGTCGAGCCACCAGGGCTGCATCAGCAGGCGCGAGCGGGCATCGGCCACATCGCCGTCGACCTTGACGATGCCCTTGCGAGCGAGATCGGCACGCCGCTGCGCATCCTGCGCCTCGAGCGCACCCGCGGCGCGCCGGCGCGCCGGCTTGAATGCCAGGTGCTCGGCCAGCCAGTAGGCGAGCGTCACCACCGTGAGGATCAGCAGCAGCAGGGCGAAATTGCCGAGCCAGTAGCCGAGGAACCAGCCCCCGAGATAGATCACCAGCCCCGTGTAGAGAACGGCCGTGAGTGTGCTCATCAATCCCATCAGTCGTCCACCTGGAGAATGGCCAGAAACGCCTCTTGCGGCACCTCGACGGCGCCGATCTGCTTCATGCGCTTCTTGCCGGCCTTTTGTTTTTCGAGCAGCTTCTTCTTGCGGGTGATGTCACCGCCGTAGCATTTTGCCAGCACGTTCTTGCGCAGCGCCTTGATGTTCTCACGCGCGATGATGTTGGCGCCGATGGCCGCCTGGATCGCGACGTCGTACATCTGACGCGGAATCTGCTCGCGCATCTTGGCCGCGACGGCGCGGCCCCGGTACTGGCTTTGCGCGCGGTGGACGATGATCGACAAGGCGTCGACGCGGTCGCTGTTGATCAGGAGATCGACCTTGACGACGTCCGCGGCGCGGTACTCCTTGAACTCGTAGTCCATGCTGGCGTAACCGCGCGAGACGCTTTTCAGCTTGTCGAAGAAGTCGAGCACGATCTCGGCCAGCGGCAGCTCGTAGGTCAGGTGGACCTGCCGCCCGTGGTAAGCCATGTTGATCTGGGCGCCCCGCTTCTGGTTGGCCAGCGTCATCACCGGGCCGACGCTGTCCTGCGGCATGTACAGCTGCACCGTGACGATCGGCTCGCGGATCTCACGGATGCGCGCGGGTTCGGGCATCTTGCTGGGGTTTTCGACCATCAGCACGGTGTCGTCGTTGAGTTCGACCTCGTAGACGACGCTCGGCGCGGTGGTGATCAAGTCCTGGTCGAACTCGCGCTCCAGCCGCTCCTGCACGATCTCCATGTGCAGCAGGCCCAGGAAGCCGCAGCGGAAGCCGAAACCCAACGCCTGGCTGACCTCGGGCTCGTAGCGCAGCGAACTGTCGTTCAGCTTGAGCTTTTCGAGCGCGTCGCGCAGCGACTCGTACTCGCTGGCCTCCGTCGGGTACAGGCCGGCAAACACCTGCGGCTGGATTTCCTTGAAGCCCGGCAGCGCCTCGGTGGCCGGGCCGGCGTTGTTGGGCAGCTTCTTTTCGAGCGTCAAGGTGTCGCCCACCTTGGCCGCCTGCAGCTCCTTGATGCCGCAGATCACGAAACCCACCTCACCGGCCATCAGCGCTTCGCGAGCGACCGACTTGGGCGTGAAGACGCCCATCTGTTCGATGCCGTAGACCGTGTTGGTGGCCATCATCCGGATCCGCTCGCCTTTGGAGAGCGAACCGTCGACCACCCGCACCAGCATCACCACGCCGACATAGTTGTCGAACCAGGAATCGATGATCATGGCGCGCGGCGGCCCGTCGGGGTTGCCCTTGGGCGCGGGCATCCGGGTGATCACCGCCTCGAGGATCTCGTCGATGCCCACCCCGGTCTTCGCCGAGCAGGGGATGGCGTGGGTGGCGTCGATGCCGATCACGTCTTCGATCTCGGCCCTGGCATTGTCCGGATCGGCCTGCGGCAGGTCCATCTTGTTCAGAACCGGCACCACCTCGACATGCAGCTCGAGCGCGGTGTAGCAGTTGGCCACGGTCTGTGCTTCGACCCCCTGGCTCGCATCGACCACCAGCAAGGCACCCTCGCAGGCCGACAGAGAACGGCTCACCTCGTAGCTGAAGTCGACATGCCCCGGCGTGTCGATCAGGTTGAGGTGATAGATCTGCCCGTCGCGCGCCTTGTATTGAAG
>JAABTC010000118.1 GCA_011390055.1 Burkholderiales bacterium
ACCCAGTCGAGCCTTCAGGCCGGCCAGGTGGCTTCCATTCCTTCGAGCGTCGACATCCGCGTCAGCAACGCGCTGCAGTACCGCATCGTCACGGGCGGCTTGACCGCTTCGGCGATGTACGCGCTGGGAGGCATCTCCGGCAACAACTCGGCCAACCGTTTCGCCGGCGCGATGGCCACTTACAAGCTCGGCGGTCTGCTGGTCGGTGCCGGCTACAACCGCCGCAACAACGATCTGGGCGAGTCGGCGCTGACGTCGACCCTGCTGGGTGCGTCGTACGAGTTCGGCGCCGCCGGCAAGGTCAGCGCGCTGGTGGTGCGCTACGAGGACGACAACCCGCTCGGCTCGACGCGCACCTCGATCGCCAGCAGCTTGACGCCGGCACTCGGTGCGGCTGGCGCGGTGCTGGTGGCCAACGCCTTCAACAACGGCCTGCGCCAGGACGCTCAGTTGATGCACGTCGGCTACAAGTTGATCACCGGCCCCAACACCTTCTACGTGGCCTACAGCACGGCCAACGACAAGCGCGCCGCCAATGCGGATGTCACGTCGTACGGCGTGGCCTACAGCTATGCGCTGTCGAAGCGCACCGACCTGAATGCCGTGCTGACCCATTTCGACAACAAGAACCTGGCCCAGGCCGCACCCGGTCAGGCTGGCTTCCTCGGCGGTGTGACCAGCGCTGCGGGTGTCGATTCCAACAGCCTGGCGTTCGGCATTCGCCACCGCTTCTGAGCCATGGGTCTTGCCACGGGCCGCCCGCGGGGCGGCCCTTCTTTCGTGTGGGTTCGGCTTGCCATGTTCGCCGCCGCAGGGTTGCTGGCCGGCTGTTCGACCGTGGTCGTGGAGGCGCCCGCCGGCGCGGCCGGGTGGCACGCCGTCACGTTGCCAGGCAAACGCCCCACGCTGTACCGGAGTGAGCAGCACGAGGGCCGCCGCGCCTGGGCGGCGCGCGCCGACCGCTCCGCCTCGATGTGGCGCCGGCATGTGGTGCGCGACGGCACGGCGCTGGGCGAGGTGGCGTTTTCGTGGTGGGCCCAGGCCATGCCGACCCAGGGCGATGTCTCGGATGCGGAACGTTCGGACGCTGCCGCGCGGGTGATCTTCGCCTTCGGCGGCGACAGGCAGAAGCTGTCGGCCCGCAACCAGATGCTGTTCGACCTCGCGCAAGCCCTGACCGGTGAGGCGCCGCCGTTCGCGACGCTGGTCTACGTCTGGGATGCCAGTGCCCCCGTCGGCAGCGTCATCGTCCATCCGCGTACCGACCGCATCCGCAAGATCGTCGTCGAATCGGGCGGCGATGGGCTGCGGCAGTGGCGCCACTACCGGCGCAACCTGGCGCGCGACTACCAGCTGGCGTTCGGCGAAACGCCAGGCGCGCTGCAGGCCGTGGCGGTGATGACCGATGGCGACAACACGCAATCACAACTCAGCACCTGGTACGGTGACATCGAGTTCCATTGAGCGGGCATACCCTTGCTTGGGGTTGACCCCTTTGCGGCAGGCACGCCTTGTGCGGAAGATCAGTCGATTGAGCAACGGAGTTTCGAAGATGCGTACCTCAGCAGTCCTGCGTGTCGTGATCGGTCTGGCCAGTGCGCTCGCCGCCGCCACGACCGGCGCCACGACCTTCAAGTGGGCCAGTGCCAGTGACATCCCGACCTGGGACATCCACTCACAGAACAATGCCCTGGCCAACGGCGTGCATGCCGCGGTGTACGAGTCGCTGTTTTATTACAACCGCAAGTTCGAGCTCGAGCCGATGCTCGCGACGGCGTTCAGGCAGATGAGCCCCACCCAGGTGCGCATCACCCTGCGCCAGGGCGTCAAGTTCCACGATGGCGCGGTGTTCAACGCCGACGACGCCAAGTTCTCGCTCGAACGGGCGATGTCCAAAACATCGAACTACGGCGTCTACACCCAAGGCATCGACCGCATCGTCAAGGTCGACGAGTACACCATCGACATCCTCACCAAGGGTCCCAACCCGGTGCTGCAGCGCCAGTTGACCGAACTGCGCATGATGGACCTCGGCTGGGCCGAGAAGAACAAGTCCATCGAACCCAAGGACATCAAGACCAAGGACGAGAACTTCGCGCACCGCAATGCCAACGGCACCGGCCCCTTCATGCTCAAGAGCTGGGAGCAGGACGTCAAGCTGGTGCTGGTGCAGAACCCGGGCTGGTGGGGCAAGGCCAGCGGTCAGTACGCCGGCAACCTGACCGAAATCGTCTACACCCCCATCAAGGCCGAAGCCACGCGGGTCGCGGCGCTGCTGTCGGGTGAGGTCGACATGGTGCTCGACCCCTCGCCGGCCGACCTGCCGCGGCTGCGCTCCTCGCCCAACCTGAAGGTGGTCGACGGCGCTGAAAACCGCACCATCTTCTTCGGCATGGACCAGTTCCGCGACGAACTGCAGGGCAGCAACATCAAGGGCAAGAACCCGCTGAAGGACGTGCGGGTGCGCAAGGCGCTGTACCAGGCGATCGACGTGCAGAGCATTGCCCGCGTGACGATGCGCGGCCTGGCCCAACCGACCGGCGCCTTGATCGCACCGCAGGTCAACGGCTGGTCGAAGAAATCCGACGCGCGCTGGCCGTTCGATCCGGCCGCCGCGCGTGCGCTGCTGGCCGAAGCCGGCTACCCGAACGGTTTCGAGGTCGACTTCGCCTGCCCCAACAACCGCTACATCAGCGACGAGGAGATCTGCCAGGCGGTCACATCGATGTGGGCCCGCGTGGGCGTCAAGGCGCGCTTGCGCACCTTGCCGCTGTCGACCTATTTCCCGATGATCCAGCGCTACGAAGCCAGCATCTACATGCTCGGCTGGGGCGTACCGACCTTCGATGCGCTGTACTCGCTGCAGTCGCTGGTGCGCTCGGTGGGTGCCCAGGGCGATGGCAACTACAACGTCGGCCGCTACAGCAACCCGCAGATGGACGCGCTGGTCGAACGCATCAAGCAGGAAGTCGATCAGAAGAACCGCAACGCGCTGATCGAGCAGGCGCTGGTGCTGTCGCACCAGGACGTTTCGCACATCCCGCTGCACAACCAGGTCATCCCGTGGGCGATGAAGAAGAACGTCGAGCTCTACCACCGTGCGGACAACCGGATCGACATGCGCAGTGTGAAGGTCAATTGAGGCCCCCAAGCTTGTCGCTTCGCGCCTTCGCGGCCCCCCAGGGGGGCGCGGTCCGCCTGGGGAGCGGCCCGGCGGCGGACCGATCAGCT
The DNA here is from genome assembly GCA_011390055.1 of Burkholderiales bacterium. Classification (GTDB taxonomy): domain Bacteria; phylum Pseudomonadota; class Gammaproteobacteria; order Burkholderiales; family Burkholderiaceae_C; genus CADEEN01. The sequence continues at coordinate 3,232 of JAABTC010000118.1, forward strand.
CGGCCGTCGCAACGGCGGGCTGCCTTGGCATGATCGTCTTCATCCTGCGCCGTCTGGCCCAGGCGGTGATGGTCATGCTGACGGTGGCCTTCATCGCCTTCATGCTGTTCCAGTACGTCGGCGATCCGGTGACCAACCTGCTGGGCCAGGACGCCACGCCCGAGCAACGCACGCAATTGCGCAACGACCTCGGCCTGGACCGGCCGTTCCCGGTGCAGTTCGGTGCCTTTGTCGGCAATGCGTTGCAGGGCGAGTTCGGTCTGTCGCTGCGGCAGGGGCGCAAGGTCTCGTCGCTGATCGTCGAGCGCTTCCCCGCCACGGTCGAGCTGGCTTTCGGTGCTGCCTTGCTGGCGCTGTGCCTGGGCATCCCGATGGGCGTTTACGCAGCCCTCAAGCGAGGCAACTTCCTGTCGCAGGCGCTGATGACGTTCTCGTTGCTCGGCGTCTCGCTGCCGACCTTCCTGATCGGCATCCTGCTGATCCTCGTCTTCGCGGTGACGCTGAAGGTGCTGCCCAGCTTCGGCCGCGGCGAGACCGTCGCGATCGGCGCCTGGACCAGCGGCCTGTTCACGCTCGACGGCTGGAAGCACCTGATCCTGCCCGCGGTCACGCTGTCGATCTTTCAACTCACGCTGATCATGCGGTTGGTGCGTGCTGAAATGCTCGAGGTGCTGCGCACCGACTACATCAAGTTCGCGCGCGCGCGCGGCCTGCACAACCGCGCGGTCTATTTCGGGCATGCATTGAAGAACACGCTGGTGCCGGTGATCACGATCACGGGCCTGCAACTCGGCTCGCTGATCGCCTTCGCGATCATCACCGAGACGGTGTTCCAGTGGCCCGGCATGGGCCTGCTCTTCATCCAGGCAGTGCAGTTCGCCGACATCCCGGTGATGGCGGCCTACCTGTGCCTGATCGCGCTGATCTTCGTCGTCATCAACCTCATCGTCGACATGCTGTACTTCGCGGTCGACCCGCGCCTGCGCATCGACAAGTCGACTGCCGGCCACTGAATCCACCCGTTTCGAAGGAGACTGCCATGACCCAACTGAAAGCCACGCTCGTCGCCGTTGCGCTCGCAGCCGCCTGCGGCCTGGCCTCCGCGGCCACGCTGCGTGTCGCCAACCAGGGCGACGCCACCTCGATGGATCCGCATTCGTTGAACGAGTCGCTCCAGCTTTCGATCACCGGCAACGTGTACGAGCCTCTGGTCGGGCGCGACAAGAAGCTCGGCCTGGTGCCGGCGTTGGCCACCCAGTGGACGCAGACCTCGCCGACCGTCTGGCGCTTTGCACTGCGCAAGGGCGTGAAGTTCCATGACGGCACGCCCTTCACGGCCGACGACGTGGTCTTCAGCTTCAAGCGCGCGGCCGGCGACGGCTCGGACATGAAGGGCTACACCTCGGCACTCAAGGAAGTGCGCAAGGTCGACGACAGTACGGTCGAACTCGAGACGACCGCGCCGTTCCCGATCCTGCCCGACGTCATCTCGCTCGTGTACATCATGAGCAAGAAATGGTGCGAGGACAACAAAGCCGAGAAGCCGGTCGACCGCCGCAAGGGCATCGAGAACACCGCCTCGTTCCGCGCCAATGGCACCGGGCCCTACCGCTTGCGCGAGCGCCAGCCGACCACGCGCTCGGTCTTCGTGCGCCATCCGGGCCACTGGGAGAAGGCCGAAGGCAATGTCGACGAAGTGATCTTCACGCCGATCGGCAACGACGCCACCCGCGTGGCTGCGATGCTTTCGGGCGAGATCGACATGATGGAGCCGGTGCCGCTGCAGGACGTCGAGCGCCTGAAGGGCAACGCCAACATCGCGGTGATGCAGGGCCCCGAACTGCGCACGATCTTCCTGGGCATGGACCAGAAGCGTGACGAGCTCCAGTTTTCCAGCGTCAAGGGCAAGAACCCGTTCAAGGACAAGCGCGTGCGCCAGGCCTTCTACCAGGCCATCGACATCGAGGCGATCAGGTCGCGCGTGATGCGCAACGCGGCTGCGCCGACGGCGCTGATGGTCGGCCCCGGCATCAAGGGTTTCGTGCCCGACTTGAACAAGCGCTTGCCGTTCGACACCGAGGCCGCCAAGAAATTGCTCGCCGACGCTGGCTACCCCAACGGCTTCGAGGTCGCGATGAACTGCCCCAACGACCGCTACGTCAACGACGGCGAGGTCTGCCAGGCCGTGGCGGCGAGCCTGGCGCGCATCGGCGTGAAGATCAACCTGCAGGCCGAGAGCAAGGCCACCTACTTCCCGAAGATCCTGCGCCGCGACACCAGCTTCTACATGCTCGGCTGGACGCCGGGCACCTACGACGCCCACAACGCATTGTCGAACCTGATCGCCACGCCCACCGACAAGGGGCAGGGCACCTTCAACCTCGGCTCCTACAGCAATCCGAAGATCGATGACCTCACCGCGCGCATCCAGGGCGAGACCGACCAGGCCAAGCGCAACGCGATGATCGCGGAGGCCTTCAAGCTGCATGCCGACGACATCGGCCACATCCCGCTGCACCAACAGGCGCTGGCCTGGGCCATGAAGAAGAACGTGAGCCTGGTGCAGCTGCCGGACAACTTCATGCCGTTCAAATGGATCAGCGTGAAGTGACCCGATGATCGCTGCAGCACGACGCTTCTTCGACGGCGACGTCTGGTTCAGCTTCCGCTCGACGCCGGTGGCGGTCGGGGCGGCGATCGTCGCCCTCGTGCTGGCCTTCAGCGCCATCTTCGCGGGCTGGGTGGCACCGCACAACCCGTTCGACCTGGCCACGCTTGAGCTGTCGGATGCACGGTTGCCGCCGGCGTGGATCGAGGGCGGCAGCTCGAAGTACCTGCTCGGCACCGACGACCAGGGCCGCGACATCCTCTCGGCGCTGATGTACGGCGCGCGCATTTCGCTGCTGGTGGGCGTCGCGTCGGTGGCGCTCTCGGTCGTCGTCGGCGTCGGGCTAGG
>JAABTC010000119.1 GCA_011390055.1 Burkholderiales bacterium
CGACCATCCGAGCCTCGATGCACGTGCCGTCGGCCTTGCTGCCCTTGAAGGTGCTTTCCGACACGCCGCGATCGCCGGCGACGAAGTGATCGCCGTCGAGCCACGCTGCATCGGGGAAGGTCTGCCAGGCGAGCTGGAAACCTTCGCGCACCGCGGCGCGCCCGACGAAGCTGCGGCCCAGCAGGTCGGGCCCGGCCACCGCGTGGAAGGCGCAGTCCTCGTGCATGAAGGCCATCAAGGCGTCGATGTCGTGACGGTTCCAGGCAGCGGCAAACGCTTCGAGCGTGGCCGCATCGACCAGCGGGGGGGTAGGGGACATGCAGCCATTCCAGACGCGGCGCCCGGCGCCGCAAGCCGGCGGAGCTTAGGCGCCCCGCCGGGCGGCTGAAAGAGCCAGAACGCTCCAAAAGGGCAAGCCAGTGCGGCTGGCATCGTCCTTTGACCGCCGGCATGAGACGAAATGGATTCGTTCCAAGAAGAGCCGTCGCTCTCGACAAAGAACGGCTCGGACTTCGCATCGCTGCGCAGAGATGCACGATTTTAGTTAGGCTGGGCCATCCATGCCGCACACGCTCATCGCTTATTCCTCTGTCGATGGGCAGACGCTGAAGATTTGCACGCGCATTCAGCGAGTTCTTGAAGATGCCGGCAGGACCGTGGCGCTGCTCGAGATCGGCGCGCGCGGCGCCTGCGATGCCGCTCAATTCGACACCATCGTCGTCGGCGCCAGCATCCGCTACGGAAGGCACCGCACCGACGTCTATCGCTTCATCGAGTCCAACCGCGAAATACTTGGCCGCACGCGCAGCGCCTTCTTCTCCGTCAATGTCGTCGCCCGGAAGGCCGGAAAGGACGCGCCGGACTCCAACCCGTACGTTCGGGCGTTTTGCAGGAAGACGACTTGGAGGCCCGACGAGATCGGGGTCTTCGCCGGCAGGATCGATTACCCCCGGTACGGTTTCATCGACCGGCAGGTGATCAGGTTCATCATGTGGCTCACCGACGGCCCGACCGACCCCGCGACCTGCACGGAGTTCACGGACTGGGTCGCGGTCGATCGATTTGCCCACCGGGTTTTGGATCTGTGAAGACTGGGGACGCAAAGGGTCACGGTCCCCTTAGACTGCCCGCGCCATGCGCCACGCCAGGAACACCCTCTGGGCTCGGATGTTCGAGCTGCCCGATCAGCCGGCGCTGCCGTTGCAAGGGCGGCTGCGCGTGGCGGTCGTGCGCGAGATCGCGGCCGGTCGACTGGCCGAGGGCGCACCACTGCCTTCGTCGCGCGAGCTGGCGAAGCTGATCGGCCTCAGCCGCAACACCGTCACGGCCGCCTACCAGCAACTCGTCGACGACGGCTTCCTGCAGGCGCGCCCGCGCAGCGGCGTCTTCGTGGCGCCGGGGGCGCGGCATGCGGTGGCCGCCGAGTCGCCGCGACCCGTGGCCGCCGGCGGTGCACGGTCTGGCGGGCGACTGCCTGACTGGCCGGCGCGTGTGCTGCGTTCGCTGGCGGGCCGGCCCACGCTGTCCAAGCCCGAACGCTGGCGTGAATTCGCCTACCCCTTCGTCTACGGTCAACACGACCCGCAGCTCTTCCCGACCGATGACTTCCGCGAGTGCTGTTCGCGCAGCCTTGCGCGCGCACAGCTCGAACACTGGACGCCCGACTTCGAGACCGACGACGTGCCCGACCTCGTCGAGCAGATCCGGCTGCGGGTGCTGCCCAAGCGCGGCGTGTTCGCACTGCCCGACGAGGTTATCGTCACGGTCGGGGCGCAGCAGGCCTTCCACCTGCTCGCCGAAGCCTTGTTCGATGCGCGCACCCGCGTCGGCTTCGAAGAACCCGGCTACCCGCATGCGCGCAACAGCTTCTCGCTGCGCGAACCGCGCTGGGTCGCGTTGCCGGTCGACGAGCAGGGCGCGGTGCTGGACGCATTGCCGGCCGTCGACTACGTGTACGTCACGCCCAGCCACCAGAGCCCCACCACCGTGACCATGAGCCTGGCGCGTCGGCACGAACTGCTGCGCCGCGCCGAGAGCGAGGATTTCGTCGTCATCGAGGACGATTACGAATCGGAAAACCTGCACGAGGGCATCCCGGTGCCGGCGCTGAAAAGCCTGGACCGCAGCGGCCGCGTGATCCACATCGGCTCGCTGTCGAAGAGCCTCTCGCCGGCGCTGCGCCTGGGCTACATCGTCGCCTCGCGCGGCCTGGTGGCCGAGCTGCGCGCGCTGCGCCATGCGATGGTTCGCCACCCGAGCGCGTTCCTGCAGCATGCGTACGCGCTCTTCCTGGCGCTGGGCCACCACGAGTCGCACGCGCGCCGGGTCAACCTGGCGATGCAGGAGCGCCTGACGCTCACCGCGCAGGCGTTGCGCCAGCACCTGCCCGACTTCGCTTTCACGTTGCCGCAGGGCGGCGCGTCGATCTGGGTCAACGGGCCGGCGTGGGTCGATGCGGCCGAGCTCGCCGCCACCGCGCGGCGACACGGGGTGCTGATCGAGGCTGGCGACGTGTTCTACGCGCAGCCGCCGTACCCGTGCCCGGGATTCCGGCTGCGGCTGTCGTCGATCGCCACCAGCAAGATCGATGCGGGTGTGCAGGCGCTGGCGACGGCAGTCCTGGCGCTGGCGCATGCGCGTGGCGTCGAGCGCGGGATGGCGCCGAAGTCGGCGGAGGCCGCGTCATGAGGGTAATCACGGGGCCCCTGGCACCATGGCCCTCAGGGTCGTGGCCCTTCCGATGGGCGGAGCGCGCATGCAAACTGGCGCGGTCGGTCCTTCCCGAGTCGATCCACAGGAGAAAGCGATGAAGCTGATGAACAAGCGTCAATGGTTGTGCGTGATGTTGTTGAGCGCCGCGGCCGCGAGCGGCGCCTTTGCCCAAGCCAAGAAGGAAGTCACTTTCGCGCACCAGGACATGCTGGTGCCGCTGCGCACCGTGATGGAGTCGGGCGAGCTCGAAAAGGCCACCGGCTACAAGATCAACTGGCGCATGTTCGGCGGTGGCGGCGACGTCATCAAGGCCATGGCTTCGGGCGACGTGCAGCTCGGCGAGGCCGGCTCGAGCCCGATCGTCGCGGCTGCCAGCCAGGGCCAGGACATCAAGCTGTTCTGGATCCTCGACGACATCGCCGACGCCGAGGCGCTGATCGTGCGCAACGGCAGCGGCATCAATGGCGTCAAGGACCTGAAGGGCAAGAAGGTCGCCACGCCCTTCGTCAGCACCGCGCACTACCAGTTGATGGCGGTGATGAAAACCGAGGGTGTCGACGCCAAGGGCGTCAACGTGATGAACCTGCGACCGCCCGAGATCGCGGCGGCCTGGGAGCGCGGCGACATCGACGCGGCCTTCATCTGGGATCCGGTGCTGACCAAGATCAAGGGCAACGGCAAGGTCATCGAGACCTCGAAGACCATCGGCGCGCGCGGCTTCCCGACCTTCGACGGGCTGATCGTCAACGCCAAGTGGGCAGCCGAACACGAGGCCTTCATGGTGACCCTGGTCAAGGTCTTGGCCAAGGCCGACGCGGGCTACATGGCCAACAAGGCCAAGTGGACGGTCGATTCGCCCGAAGTGAAGGCTGTGGCCAAGTGGACCAAGGCCGACGCCAAGGACGTGCCGCCGTCGATGGCGCTGTACACCTTCCCGACGCTGGCCGAGCAGGCCGGCCCGAAGTGGCTGGGCGGCGCTGCGGCCAAGGCGATGTCCAGCACGGCGGCCTTTCTGAAGGAGCAGGGTCGCATCCAGGAGGTCAAGCCCGACTACTCGGCCTTCATCACCGACGTGTACGTGAAGAAGGCGATGGCGAAGTAAAGCTTCGCTACGACGACAGCGGGCGACGCTGCGCGCCGCCCTGCTGACAGGTTGGAAATTCAATGCCCACGCTCGATATCCGTCAGCTCACGCTGAACTACGCTGTCAAGGGCGGCACGCTGCAGGCGCTGGCGCCGGTCAACCTGACCTTGCAGGGCGGCGACTTCGTCGTCGCGCTCGGCGCCTCGGGTTGTGGCAAGACCACGCTGCTGAACTGCATCGCCGGCTTCCTGCCGCCGTCGACCGGCGAAATCCTGCTCGACGGCGAGCCGGTCGTGGGGCCCGGTGCCGAGCGCGGCGTGGTGTTCCAGAAGCATGCGCTGATGCCCTGGCTCGACGTGCGCGACAACGTCGCGCTCGGCCTGCGGCTGCGCGGCGTCGACAAGGCCACGCGATCGCGGGTGGCCGAGGAGAAGCTGGCGCTCGTCGGGCTCGAAAAGTACGCCGACCGGCGCGTCTACGAGCTGTCGGGCGGGATGCAGCAGCGCGTGGGCATCGCGCGCGCGCTGGCCAATGACCCGGCAGTGCTGTTGATGGACGAGCCGATGGGTGCGCTCGACGCGTTCACGCGCGAGAGCGTCCAGGAGATCCTGATCGAGGTCTGGGCCAAGACCCACAAGATGGTCTTCTTCATCACGCACTCGGTCGAGGAAGCGCTGTTCCTGGCCACGCGCCTGATCGTGATGAGCCCGAGCCCCGGTCGCATCACCCACGTCTATGACGACCTGCCGTTCTCGCGCGAGTTCCTCGCCCACCACGACGCGCGGCGCGTGAAGTCGGAGCCGGAGTTCATTCGCTTGCGCGAGGAGGTGCTCGCACGCATCCACCACCGGGAGCCTGCCCATGCCTGATGCCGTCGCCCCCAAGGTGGCACTGCCGCCGGCACCCGCAAAGATCGCGTCGCTGAAGACCAGCCGCTTCAAGGTGCCGGGCGAGGGCTCGAGCGTGGCCATCAGCGTTGCCACCGTCGTTGCATTGTTCGTGCTGTGGTTCCTGGTGACGAACCTGGGGCTGATCAAACCGCTCTTCCTGCCCAGCCCGCAGGCGGTGTGGCAGCAGTTCTACGAGTACCTGACCGGCGCCGCGAACGACAAACCGTTGTGGCAGCACTTCCTGGCCAGCATCCTGCGCGTGACGATCGCGTTCTGGGCGGCGTTCCTGACCGCGGTGCCGATCGGCATCGCAATGGGCATGAGCCGGGTGGCTCGCGGCGTGTTCGATCCGCCGATCGAGTTCTACCGGCCGCTGCCGCCGCTGGCCTACCTGCCGCTGATCATCATCTGGTTCGGCATCGACGAGACGCCCAAGGTGCTCTTGATCTACCTGGCCTGCTTCGCACCGCTGGCGCTGGCCGCCCGTTCGGGCATGAAGAGCGCGGCGCAGGAACAGATCAATGCGGCCTACTCGATGGGTGCGAGCTACCGGCAGGTGATCCTGCACGTGATCCTGCCCTCGGCGCTGCCCGAGATCCTGGTCGGCATGCGCATCGCGATCGGCTTCGGCTGGACCACGCTGGTGGCCGCCGAGATGGTCGCGGCCAATGTCGGCCTGGGCCAGATGGTGCTCAACGCGTCGAACTTCCTGCGCACCGACATCGTCATCATGGGCATCATCGTGATCGGCGTGGTGGCGTATCTGTTCGATCTGTTCATGCGCTGGGTCGAACGCCGGCTCGTTCCCTGGAAGGGCCTCGCCTAGCGTCGACGTCCCTGCGGCAAAGCCCGCGCGCGCACCCGGACTGCGACGCCGCGCCAGAATCTCGCCTTCTGCAGTAACTCGGGGCGAGACAGTGGCGATGAACTTGCGATGGATGGCAGCCTGGGCGCTGTGCCTGGCCTTGATGCCTGGCCTGGGCTGGTCGGCGGCGCAACCCGTGACCGAGGTCGAAGGCATCCGCGAGCTGCGGCTGGCCAACGGCCTGCAGGTGCTGCTGGCCCCCGACGACTCGAAGCCGACCACCACGGTCAACCTGACCTACCGCGTCGGCAGCCGCCACGAGAGCTACGGCGAAACCGGCATGGCGCACCTGCTCGAGCACCTGCTCTTCAAGGGCTCGCCGCGGCACCCGACCGTGTGGCTTGAGTTCAACAAGCGCGGTTTGAGAGCCAATGGCAGCACCTGGCTCGACCGCACCAACTACTTCGCCAGCTTCGCGGTCAACGAAGCCAACCTGGCGTGGTACCTCGACTGGCTCGCCGATTCGATGACGCAAAGCTTCATCGCCCGCAAGGATCTCGACAGCGAGATGACCGTCGTGCGCAACGAGATGGAGATGGGCGAGAACGACCCTGGCCGGGTGCTGTTCGAGAAGACCCTGGCCGCGATGTACCAGTGGCACAACTATGGCAAGTC
>JAABTC010000012.1 GCA_011390055.1 Burkholderiales bacterium
GCACTATGATCGCGCCGCATGACGATTCGCTTGCTGGTTGGGTTGGGCAATCCCGGTCCGGAATACGAAGCCACACGCCACAACGCGGGCTTCTGGTGGCTCGATGCCGTGGCCCACAAGCTGGGCGCCCGGCTGGTCTTCGACCGCACCTACCAGGGCCTGGTCGCGCGCGTGAACCTGCCCGGCCGCGAGCCGCTGTGGCTGGTCGAGCCGCAGACCTTCATGAACCTGTCGGGCAAATCGGTGGCCGGCCTGGCGCGCTTCTACAAGATCGCACCGCAGGAGATCCTGGTGGCCCACGACGAACTCGACCTGCTGCCCGGCCAGGTGAAGCTCAAGCAAGGCGGCAGCCATGCCGGGCACAACGGCTTGAAGGACATCGTGGCGCAGCTCGGCAGCGCCGACTTCTGGCGCCTGCGCCTGGGCATCGGCCATCCGGGCGTCAAGGCCGAGGTGATCCACTACGTGCTGAAGAAGCCGTCGCAGGCCGATCGCGAAGCGATCGAGGCCTGCACCGCGAAAACGCTGGACGTCCTCGACCTGCTGCTGGATGGCGAGATGGAACGCGCGATGATGAAGGTGCATGCCAAGCCGCCACGGCCCAAACCCGCACCGCCGGCGGCGAAGACGCCCCCCACGGATCCTGAAAACGGAGACCTGCGATGACCTTGCGCCTGACCCTCTCGATCTCGGCACTCGTGCTGGCCGGCAGCGCGAGCGCGCAGCAGGTCTACCGCTGCGGCCCGGAAGGCCGCGTCTATTCGCAGACGCCGTGCAAGGACGGCTACGTCGTCCCCACCGACGACGCGCGCAGCGACGCGCAGCGCAAGGCCGCGCTCGAAACGGTGAAGACCGATGCCAAATTGGCCGAACGCATGACGCGCGAACGCGAGGCGCGTGAACGTGCGGCCGCGCAGAAGGGCCCGACGATCATCGCCAACTCGGGTGCGGGCAAGCCCGCTGCGGCGCCAGCGCCTGCCGCGTCGGCAGCGGCCAAGAAAAAGGCCAAGCGCCCGGCGAAGCCGCAGTCACCTCAGGTCTGAGCTGCGGCTTCGGCCTGCAGGCGTCGGTACTTGGCCCACAGCGTCTCGTTGGACTCCGCATGCTGCGGGTTCAAGGGGATGCAAGCCACCGGACAGACCTGCACGCACTGCGGCTCGTCGAAGTGGCCGACGCATTCGGTGCAGCGCGAGGGCTCGATCACGTAGTAGTCCGGGCCCATCGAGATGGCCTGGTTCGGGCACTCGGGTTCGCAGACGTCGCAGTTGATGCAGTCGTCGGTGATCATCAAGGCCATGGCCGCCCCGGTCAGGTTTCGCGCGGCGCCTGCGCCACGCGTTCCTTCAGTTTTTCCAGCACCGAGGGTGCCACGAACTTGGAGACATCGCCGCCCAGGCTGGCGATCTCGCGCACGAAGGTGCCGCTGATGTACTGGTACTGGTCGCTCGGCGTCAGGAACAGCGTCTCGACCTCGGGCATCAGCTGCCGGTTCATGCCGGCCATCTGGAACTCGTACTCGAAGTCGCTGACCGCGCGCAGCCCGCGCACCACCACCTTGGCGCCGTGGCCGACGACGAAGTCGCGCAGCAGGCCGCGGAAGGCCATCACCTCGACGTTGGGATGACGCGCCGCGAGGTCCCGCGCGAGTGCCAGCCGTTCGTCGATGCTGAACATCGTGCGCTTGTGGTGCCCGGCCGCGACGGCCACGATCAAGCGCTCGAAGAGCCGGCTGGCGCGGGCGATCAGGTCCTGGTGGCCCAGCGTCATCGGATCGAAGGTGCCGGGGTAGACGGCGGTCAGGCGGGTCACCGAGGTCATGGCAGGTCCTCCCGAAGCGACTGGACGGATTCGGCGGTCGCGGTCGCAGTGTCGCGCACGAACAGGTGGGCGTGCACCGACCCGGCGCGCAGGTGGCGGTGGCGCAGCAGGCCGGCGGGAACCGTCGACAGCTCGCGCGGCGCTTCGACATAGACGCGGCCGCCATCGGCCAGCGTCGGTGCTGCCGCGGCCAGGGCGGCCTCGACCACGTCCTTGTCGAAGGGCGGATCGAGGAAGACCAGGTCCCAGCGACCGGCGCTGGCGCGCTTGAGCCAGGCCAGCGCGTCGGCTGGCAGCACCTGCACCTGGGTCGCCCCGAGCCGCGCCTTCACCTCGCGCAGGTTGCGCAGGGCCTGCGCATCGGTTTCGACCATCAGCACCTCGGCAGCGCCGCGCGAAGCTGCTTCGAAACCCAGCGCGCCGGTGCCGGCGTAGGCGTCGAGCACGCGCCAGCCGGTCAGGTCCTGGCCCAGCCAGTTGAAGAGCGTTTCGCGCACGCGGTCGGGTGTGGGCCGCAGACCGGGGCGGTCGAGCACCGGCAGCTTGCTGCGCTTCCACAGGCCGCCGATCAGGCGCACTTCCCCTTTCACGGCCCTGGGGGCGCCACGCTTGCCTGCCGTGCTCAAAGCCGCACCGCCACGCCGTCACGGGCCAGCAGCGCCTTGGCCTGGCCCACCGTGAACTCGCCAAAGTGGAAGATGCTGGCGGCCAGCACCGCATCGGCGCCGCCCACGCGGATGCCTTCGCTCAGGTGCTCCAGCGCGCCGACGCCGCCCGAGGCGATCACCGGCACCGGCACGGCGTCGCACACCGCGCGGGTCAGTTCGAGGTCGAAGCCGCTCTTGGTCCCATCGCGGTCCATGCTGGTCAACAGGATCTCGCCCGCACCCAGCTCGGCCATGCGGGCGGCCCAGGCCACCGCGTCCAGGCCAGTGTCCTGCCGGCCTCCGTGGGTGTAGACATGCCAACCTCCACCGGCCGACGCGGGCTGCCGCTTGGCGTCGATGGCCACGACGATGCACTGGGCGCCGTACTTGTCGCTCGCCTCGCGGATCAGTTCGGGCCGCGCCACCGCCGCCGAGTTGAAGCTGACCTTGTCGGCGCCGGCGTTCAACAGTCGCCGCACGTCGCCCACGCTGCGCACCCCGCCGCCGACCGTCAGCGGGATGAAGACCTGCGAGGCCACGGCTTCGATGATGGGCAGGATCAGGTCGCGGCCGTCGCTGGTGGCGGTGATGTCGAGGAAGGTCAGCTCGTCGGCGCCCTGCTCGTTGTAGCGCGCGGCGATCTCGACCGGATCACCGGCGTCGCGCAGTTCGACGAAGTTGACGCCCTTGACGACGCGGCCGCCGGTGACGTCGAGGCAGGGAATGATGCGTTTGGCGAGCATGGGCATTGGTTTGAGGGGGGTCGGCAAGCATTCTCGGTCGGCGCTCGTACGCTCGACGCCGGCCTGCCCCGCAGAGCCACCCACCCCCAAGGAGAATCCGACGTGAAACTGCACTCCATGATAGGCGCGGCCGTGATGGGCTCCGCGTTGATGGCGACGTCGGCAGCCCACGCTGTCGTGGTCCGCTATGTAGCCGACCTCGGGCCGGAAGTGACGGGCGCCACCGGCTCGGGCTTCGTGACCGTTGATTACGACAACATCGCACACACGCTGCTGATCGATGCCGATTGGACCGGCTTGTCTGGCACCACGACCGTGGCGCACATCCACTGCTGTACCGCAGCGCCGCGGACTGGCACCGTCGGGGTGGCCGTCACGCCCGGGACGCTGCCAGGCTTTCCAGTCGGCGTTTCAGCGGGCAGCTACTCGACCTTGCTCGATCTGACGCAAACCACCACCTTCGTCGCCGGCTTCCTGACGGGTGGAGGTGGCACGGTCGCCGGGGCCGAAAACCGCCTGATCAACGGGATCAATGCCGGCTTGGCTTATTTCAACGTCCACTCCACCACCTTTGCCGGCGGCGAGATCCGTGGCTTCCTGGCGCCGATCCCCGAGCCCGAGACCTATGCGCTGATGCTGGTCGGTCTGGCCGCCGTCGGTGTGGCCGCGCGGCGGCGCAAGCACTGAGGCGGCGAGCACCTCAAGCGCCGGCGAGCAATTCGTCGGCGCGCTTCTGCGCCGCGGTGAAGTCGAGCGCGCCGGTGTAGATGGCACGCCCGCAGATCACGCCCTCGACGCCTTCGGATTCGATGGCGCACAGGCGTTCGATGTCGGGCAACCCGGACAGGCCGCCCGAGGCAAAGACCGGGATCGTCAGCGCCTGCGCCAGCTTCAGCGTGGCCTCGATGTTGACGCCGCTCAGCATGCCGTCGCGGCCGATGTCGGTGTAGATCACGCCCTCGACGCCGTAGTCTTCGAACTTGCGCGCCAGGTCGATGACCTCGTGGCCGGTCAGCTTGCTCCAGCCGTCGGTGGCGACCTTGCCGTCCTTGGCGTCGAGGCCCACGATGATGTGGCCGCCGAAGGCGCTGCATGCATCCTTCAGAAAGCCCGGGCTCTTGACCGCCGCGGTGCCGATGATCACGTACGCCAGGCCATCGTCGAGGTAGCGCTCGATCGTGTCGAGGTCCCGCAGGCCGCCGCCGAGCTGCACCGGGATCTCGTCTCCGACGGCCCGGATGATGGCCTTCACCGCCGCCTCGTTGACCGGTTTGCCGGCGAACGCACCGTTCAAGTCCACCAGGTGCAGGCGCCGCGCGCCCGCCGCGAGCCAGCGCCGCGCCATCGCCGCAGGGTCCTCGCCGAAGGTGGTCGACACGTTCATGTCGCCCTGTTCCAAGCGCACGCAGTGGCCGTCCTTGAGGTCGATGGCGGGGATCAGCAGCATGGTGGGCAGAGCGGCCGGAGCGGGCAGGTGGCGATCAGGGCTTCCAGGCGAGGAAGTTTCGATACAGCTTCAAACCGTCGTCGGCGCTCTTTTCGGGGTGGAACTGGGTGGCAAAAATGTTAGCGCGCGAGACCGCTGCGGTAAAGCGGGAGCCGTAATCTGTGGCGCCGGCGCTGTGGGCCGGGTCGGCCGGTTCGGCGTAGTAACTGTGCACGAAGTAGAACCAGGCCCCGTCGGCCACGCCCTGCCAGATCGGGTGCGGCGCTTGCTGCCAGACTTGGTTCCAGCCCATCTGCGGCACCTTGTAGCGGCTGCCGTCGGGTTGGAGCAGGCCCTGCAGCTCGAAGCGTCGCACACGGCCGGGGACCAGGCCCAGTCCCGGCGTGTCCTGCTCTTCGCTGTGGTCGAACAGCATCTGCATGCCCACGCAGACGCCGAACAACGGCTTGCTCGCGGCCGCCTCGCGCACGGCGTCGTCCAGGCCGGAGGCCCGCAACTCGTGCATGCAGTCGCGCATCGCACCCTGGCCCGGCAGCACGATGCGTTCGGCCGCGCGAACCTCGTCGGGCCGCTGCGTCACGATCACCTCGACCCCACTGCCCGCGGCGACATGCATCACCGCCTGCGACACCGAGCGCAGGTTGCCCATGCCGTAGTCGACGACGGCGACGGTGCGTTTCATGTCGTAGGGTTTGGCGGTGCAACGAGCCCAGCGGGCCAGGCCGGGCGCTTAGCTGCGGCGGTCGACGCTGCGCGTCGACTGCGCTGTGCTGCTCGGTCTCGGGGCCCCCTGGCGCAACTTCCTCCGCTCGCTGCGCTCGCTGTGGTCGAACAGGCGCCACGAGTCAGAGCACGAAGCGCGCTGCGCGCGCGGGCCCCGACCCCTGCGCTGCTCGCCGCCGCAGATGCGCGCCCGGCCCGGCCCGCCGGCCTCGTTGCAGGCGCGGGGGTGACCAGGAAAAAGTCGAACATGCGCGCTGGTGCCGGCAAGTCGCCGGGCGGGGCCTGGGTGGGGCGCATTGGCGCTGCCGAGGAGCGCAGGGCTTGTGGCCGCGCGCGCACGCGCGCTTCGTGATCTGACTCGCCGCATCTGTCCGAGCTCAGTGAGCGCAGCGAACGTAGCGAGTTATGCGGCGGGCCGCACGACCGAGCACCAGAGGGCACCCTCGCGCAGCGAGGGCAAGCCGCTAAGCCCCGCCCAGGCCCCGCCCGGTGGCTTGCCCGTCCCGACGCAGCAGAAAAGCCGCAGCTCACTTGCTCTTCCCCATCACCACGTCCGGCAGCCAGGTCACGATCTGCGGGAAGACCGTGATCAGTCCGATGCAGACCACCAGGCAGCCGAAGAAGGGCAGCGCTGCGCGGGCGATGACGTTGCTGTCCTTGCCGGTCAGGTTTTGCAGCACGAAGAGGTTGAAGCCGACCGGCGGGGTGACCTCGGCGATTTCGACCAGCAGCACGATGAAGATGCCGAACCAGACCAGGTCGAAGCCGGCCTTCTGGATCATCGGCAGCACCACTGCGCTGGTCAGCACGATCATCGAGATGCCGTCCAGGGCGGTGCCGAGCACCAGGTAGAGCACCGTCAGCATGGCGATCAGCGCGTAGGGCGACAGGCCCAGGCCGTTGACCCAGTCGGCCAACTCGCGCGGAATGCCGGTGAAGGCCATGGTCTTGGTCAGGAAGGCCGCGCCGGCCAGGATGAACATGATCATGCAGCTGACACGCGTGGCACTGGTCAGGCCTTCCCAGAAGTTCTTCCAGCTCAGCATCCGGCCGCCCGCGGCGATGGCCAGGGATCCGAGCACGCCGAAGGCCGCGCACTCGGTGGCGGTGGCCCAGCCGGCGAGCAGCACCCAGACGATGAAGACGATCAGCAGCGTGACGGGGATCAGGCTGCCCGAACGCTTGAGCTTCTGCCCGAACGACAGCCGCTCGCCGGCGGCCGGCACCCGGTCCGGGTGCGCGAGACTCCACCAGGCGATGTAGCCCGAAAACAAGACCATCAGCAGCAGACCTGGCAGGAAACCCGCCAGGAAGATCCGGATGATCGAGGCGTCGGCGGCGACCGCGTAGACCACCATCGTGATCGACGGCGGGATCAGGATGCCCAGCGTGCCGGCAGTGGCCAGCGAACCCAGGGCCATCTGCTCGTCGTAGCCGCGCCGCTTCAACTCGGGCAGCGCGACCTTGGCGATCGTCGCGCAGGTGGCGGCCGACGAACCCGAGACCGAGCCGAAGACGCCGCAGCCGAGGATCGTGGTGTGCATCAGCCGGCCCGGCACGCGTTCCAGCCACGGCGCCAGGCCCTCGAACATCTGCTCCGACAGCCGGGTTCGGAACAGGATCTCGCCCATCCAGATGAACAGTGGCAACGCGGCCAGCTCCCAGCTGGCGCTGCTCTCCCAGAACGCCGAGAACAGGTTCTTGCCGGGCAGTGTGTTCGTGAAGAAGGCCTGGCCGATCCAGCCGACGATGGCCAGCGTCATCGCGATCCAGACGCCGCCGGCCAGGAACAGCAGCATCACGCCGAGCAGGAAAGCACCGAGCCAGACCAGGTCCATGGGATCGGCCCTTCAGATGTCTTCGGAGAAGTCGCCGCGGGCGTGGCGTTGTTCGACCCGGCGCACGTAGGTCGGCTGGGCGCCGCGCAGCACCTGCACCAGTTCGTCGAGCACCGCGACGAAGAACAGCAGCGCACCGACGACGAAGGTCATCTGCGGGATCCACAGCGGCACCACCAGCAGCCCGGTCGGCATCTCGTTGAACTGCCAGCTCTCGTAGGTGAAGCGCGCGGCCCACCAGGCAAGGTAGCCGATCGCGAGTGCCGCGACCGAGAGCGAGCCGATCTCGAAAGCGCGGCGCAAGGCCGGCGGCAGGCGTTCGAGCAGCAGCGTGACGCGCACGAAGTCGCCGTTGCGGAAGGCCTGCGCCATCGCCAGGAAGGCGGCCGCGGCGCACAACCAGGCCACCAGGTCGTTGACGATGCCCACCCGCCAGCCGAGCTCGCGGCCGAGCGAGCCGACCAGCATCAACACGAAGATCGCCAGCACGCACAGTGCAGCGAAGGCGCCGGCGGCGGCGTACAGCGAGTCGAGCATGCGGCGCATCGTGGCAGGGGGATCGGTGCGCATCCAAGGCCCTTCAATTCGGCCCGTGAATGTAGCGGCTTCGGATCGTTGGGGCCGGACTTCCTGGCACGCGACGTTTCAGGGTAGCCCCCGGTCATGCCGGACCCCGCACGCCCTATGCTCGTCGCCGTGCACGTTCGCTTGATCAACCCAGGAGCTTCCATGCCGATACGCAAACCCCTCGTCGCTGTGCTGGCCGCGCTCGCGCTGGCCGCGGGCGCCATGGCACAGACCAAGTGGGATCTGGCCGCCGCCTACCCCGCCACCAATTTCCACACCGAGAACCTCACCGCCTTCGCCGCCGACGTCGACAAGGCCACCGGCGGCAAGCTGAAGATCACCGTGCATGCCAACGCGTCGCTGTTCAAGGCGCCCGAGATCAAGCGCGCGGTGCAGGGCGGGCAGGCGCAGGCCGGCGAGATCCTGCTGGTGAACTACCAGAACGAATGGCAGCTCTTCGGCGCCGATGGCCTGCCCTTCCTGGCCGACAGCTACGACAGCGCGATGAAGCTGTACGCTGCCCAGAAGCCCTTGCTCGAAAAGCGCTTCGGCGAACAGGGCATGACGATGCTGTACGCCGTGGCCTGGCCGCCGCAGGGCATCTACAGCAAGAAGCCCATCGCTTCGGCGGCCGACCTGAAGGGCGCCAAGTGGCGTGCCTACAGCCCCGCCACCGCGCGCATCGCGGAGCTGGTGGGTGCCCAACCGGTGACCGTCCAGGCGGCGGAGTTGTCGCAGGCGATGGCCACCGGCGTGATCGACAGCTACATGAGCAGTGGCTCGACCGGCTTCGACAGCAAGACCTACGAGCACCTGAAGTACTGGTACGACACCCAAGCCTGGTTGCCGAAAAACGCGCTGATCGTCAACAAGGCGGCATTCGATGCGCTCGACGCGCCGACCAAGGCCGCCGTGCAGAAGGCGGCCGCCGATGCCGAGTTGCGCGGCTGGGCCGCCAGCCGGCGCGTCAACACGGAGACGCTGGACAAGCTCAAGGCCAACGGCATGAGCATCCTTCCGCCGAGCGCGCAATTGAAGGCCGACATGAAGAAGGTCGGCGACACCATGCTGGTCGAGTGGCTCGACAAGGCCGGCCCCGACGGCAAGACGCTGGTCGACGCGTTCCGGAAGTAACGCCCGGCTGGCGTTGCCGGGCCGCCACGAAGGTCGCGACGTGGCGGCAACGCGGGAATGGTTCACGGACAGCGTGCCACCCGGCGATTTACGCTTTGTGACAGCCGAAGATCATTGTCCCCGCCCCCTGAGCCCCCTCGACGCATGGCTGCCCTGCCCACCCTCGACACGCCGCTGCCGATCCTGACACTTGATCCCGAGCAGACCTCGGGCTGGCAGTGGCCGCTACCGCCCTTCGCGCGCAGCCAGGCGATGGCGCCGCTCGAAGACGTCACGACCCCCTGCCGCATCGAGACACCCAATGGCGCCGCGGTGGACGGGCAGCTGGTGCACTTCGACGTCGATGCCGAAGTGCTGCGCTTCGAACTCGCCAACGGGGCCACGCCGCTGGCCTTGCCGTTCAGCAAATTCCGGCGCCTCTCGCTCGGCCGGCCTTGGTCGCTCGCGCGCCGGGCGCCCGGCGCGCCGCAGGAGCGGGTCACCACCGCTGCGCAGGAGCGCAGCTACTGCATCGAGCTGGCGCTGGGCGGAAACCTCTCGGGCCGCACCTTGGGGCACGTCGAAGAAGAGTGCGGCTATTTCTTCTTCTCGCCGCTCGACGATGGCGCTGCCGTGCAGCGCATCTTCGTGCCGCGCGCCGCATGCCTGAGCCTGTCGCTCGGCAAGTCGGCCGAGGAGCAGGCCGCTGAGCGCTGGGTGGGCACGCGCGAACAACTGTTGGCCGCGCTCGAGGCGCAGCCCCGGGTAAAGATCAAGCCGCTCGGCGAGGCCCTGGTCGACCTGGG
The DNA here is from genome assembly GCA_011390055.1 of Burkholderiales bacterium. Classification (GTDB taxonomy): domain Bacteria; phylum Pseudomonadota; class Gammaproteobacteria; order Burkholderiales; family Burkholderiaceae_C; genus CADEEN01. The sequence goes on from JAABTC010000012.1 coordinate 9,703, forward strand.
ATTCATCACCCGCGGCGTGCTCGAGCGTGCCATTGCCGATCAACATCCAGAACGCAGCGTTCCGCTGGGCGAGGACTTGGTGGGCCGGGGCCTGTTGAGCCGAGCCGACCTGCGCACGGCGTTGGCGCACAAGATGGGCTATCCGCTGGTCGACCTGACCCGCTTTCCGGTCGACCCGGAGGCGGTTTGCAAGTTGTCCCAGCGCGTGATGCTGGAACACAACGTTCTGCCGCTGCTGCAGGACGGCGAGCGCCTGATCGTGGCGGTCGACGACCTGGTTCGCGTGCCGCGCTTGCAATCGCTGCGCGGCTTGACCGAAGTGAAGGTGGTGCCGGTCCTGGCGTCGCGCAGCCGCATCTCGTTGGCTCTGGCAGCGCTCGGCACCGACCGTTGGGCCGACCACGTGCCGATGCACCTGAAGCTTCTGGTGACCGCCCCGGGCACCTTCAGCCGGCGCTGAACAGACCCCGCATAGTCGCCCTGTTCGGCGCATTGCGGCGGCATCGTCGACCTAGCATCGCCCGCAAGGCGCCGTGGGCGCCGCATTCAGCGGGTGCCGCGCATGTCCGATCTTTCCTCGATGCCGTCGCGTCTGGCACGTGCCCGTGCCGACGGGCCCTGGCGTTGGCCGACGCCGCCTTTCGCCGGCTACGACGACGTGCCCCCGGTGCAGGGCGGCGCCTGCGAGATCGAAGGGCTGACCAGCGCCGCCATGCCGGCCACCTTGCAGAACATCGACTTCGAGGCCGCCACCCTGTGCATCCGTGTCACGGCCAACGACACCGAGCTGACCTTGCGCTTCGCGCAGGTGCGGCGCATCACGTTGCTGGCCCCGGTCAAGGTGCAACCACCCGCCGCCGGCGATCCGCACGCCGGCCTGCTGGCCAACCATCCGGTGTCGGCGTACCGGCTGTGCCTGGCCGGGGGCAGCGGCTGGATCACCGGTCGCAGCATCGGGCATGTGCAGACCGCCTGCGGCCTGTTCCTGTTTCCGCCGGTCGGTGATCGCGGCAGCCTGCAGCGGATGTTCGTGCCCGCCAGCACCTACACGCAATTCGAGATCGGCCCGCGCATCGGCGAGGTGCTGGTTGCGCAACATGCGATCACGGCCGAGCAGCTCAACGAGACCGTGCACCGCCAGACTGCGCTGCGCAACCGCAAGCTCGGTGAGCTGCTGTTGGCCGAACGCATCGTCTCGCCCGAGCAACTGGTCGCGGCCATCGCACAGCAGGCTTCGATGCCGGTGGTGCGCATCGGCGAGGCCCTGCGCTCGCTGAGCCTGATCACCGACGAACAGCTGCGCGCCGCGCTGGAGCAGCAGAAGGCCGACCGATCCACCCCCCTGGGCGAGCTGCTGGTGCGCAACGGCCAAGTCACGCGCGACGACCTGCAGGCCGCGCTGGCGCACAAGATGGGTTATCCGGTCGTCGACGCGCCGGGCTTCCCGGTGGAGATGGATGCGATCGCGCGCCTGCCTTACGCGGTGGCGCGGCGCATGGCCGTGCTGCCGCTGCTCGTGCGCGGGGCGCAACTGCTGGTGGCGATGACCGACCCCTCGCGGCGGCGCGACATCGAGGAGCTGGAGTTCATCACGCAGCTGAAGGTGGTGCCGGCCCTGACCCAGGCCGACGGACTGGCCGCGGCCATTTCGGCCAGCTACGAGCGGCTGGGCGCCGACGTCGGCTCAGCGCACCCGACGACCTCGGCTTATGCGCAGGGCGAAGGCGATGGCTTCGATGCGAGCAAACTGCTCGAATCGCTCGAGCAGCAGCACACCCAGGTCACCGAGCGCGAAGACGAGACGCTGATCGAGCAGAGCGACAACTCGCTGGTGCGTCTGGTCAACACCGCCATCATCGAAGCCCACCAGCAGGGCGTCTCGGACATCCATTTCGAGACCATGCCGGGGCGCAGCAAGCTGCGCATCCGCTTTCGCAAGGACGGCGTGCTGCGGCCCTACGTCGAGCTGCCGCACACCTACCGCCAGGCGCTGGTGGCGCGCATCAAGATCATGTGCGACCTCGACATCAGCGAGAAGAGGAAGCCGCAGGACGGCAAGATCAACTTCGCCAAGTTTTCGCCGCAGCACAAGATCGAGCTGCGCGTGGCCACGATCCCGACCAACAACGGCCTCGAGGACGTGGTGGTGCGGCTGCTCTCGTCGGCCAAGCCGATCGCGATGGACCAGCTCGGCTTGTCGGAAGGCAACTACCGCCGCCTGCGTGCGGCGATCGAGCGACCGTACGGCATGGTGCTGTGCGTGGGCCCCACCGGCAGCGGCAAGACCACCACCTTGCACTCCGCCCTGGGCCACATCAACACCGCCGACCGCAAGATCTGGACCGCCGAGGACCCGATCGAGATCACCCAGGCCGGCCTGCGCCAGGTCCAGGTGAATCCGAAGATCGACTGGACCTTCGCCAAGGCCTTGCGCGCCTTCCTGCGCGCCGACCCCGACGTGATCATGGTCGGCGAGATCCGCGACGCGGAAACTGCGCGCACCGCGATCGAGGCCTCGTTGACCGGCCACCTCGTGCTCTCGACCCTGCACACCAACAGCGCGCCCGACACCGTGACGCGCCTGCTGGACATGGGCATGGACCCGTTCAACTTCGGCGACTCGCTGCTGGCCGTGCTGGCGCAGCGGCTGGTGCGGCGCCTGTGCCCGAATTGCCGCACGAGCCGTCCGGCGCGTGCCGACGAGATCGAGGAGCTGGTGCACGACCACCTGCAATCGATGCCCGACGACCTCCAGCCTTCACCCGATGCGGTCATCGCCGAGTGGAGCACCCGGCACGCGCAGCAGGACGGCCTGCAGCACCATGCGGCGCCGGGATGCAGCCACTGCGAAGGCACCGGCCGGCGTGGCCGCGCCGGACTGCACGAACTGCTCAGCGTCACGCGCGAACTGCGCCGCCTGATCCAGACCGGCGCACGGGTGGAGGAACTGCAGCGCCAAGGGCTGGCCGACGGCATGCGCACGCTGCGCCAGGACGGTATCGAGAAAGTGCTGGCCGGTGTGACCAGCATCGCGGAAGTGCGGGCGATGGCCAACGCATGAATCGGTGCCCCCACGCTCGCTGTCGCTCGCTGCCCCCCCGGGGAGCGCCCCCTGACGGGCCGGCGGAGCCGGAACCGTGGCTTGTGCTTGGAAGGGCGGCTCCGCCACCGTCGCTGGGCTGAGAAGGACGCTGGAATGCTCGCTTATCCGGCGCTAGGCCGGCTCAAGTCGGACCGAAGATCACGCCATCCCCGCAAGGAGTGCCTGACATGATTCGATCGCTCTGGATAGCCAAGACCGGCATGGAAGCCCAGCAGACCCAGCTGGACACCATCTCGCACAACCTGGCCAACGTCGGCACCAACGGCTTCAAGCGCGGCCACGTGGTGTTCGAAGATCTGATCTACCAGAACCTGCGCCAGGCCGGTGCCGCCAGCAGCGACCAGACCACGCTGCCCACCGGGCTGCAGGTCGGCCTGGGCGTGCGCGCAGCGGCAACCTCGCGCAACTTCGGCCAGGGCAACCTGCAGCAGACCTCGAACAACCTCGACCTCGCGATCAAGGGCAACGGCTTCTTCCAGATCCAGCTGCCCGACGGCACCACCGGCTACACGCGCGACGGATCGCTGCAGGTCGACGGCGCCGGCCAGCTCGTCACCAACAACGGCTACCCGGTGCAGCCCGGCATCACGATCCCGGCCAATGCGCAGAGCGTGACGATCGCCGCCGACGGCACGGTCAACGTGGCATTGCCCGGCCAGCCCACGCCGCAGTCGATCGGCCAGCTCAACCTGGCCAGCTTCGTCAACCCGTCGGGCCTGGAGCCCAAGGGCCAGAACCTGTGGGGCGAAACCGCGGCCTCGGGAACGCCGAACGCGGGTGCACCAGGCAGCAACGGCCTGGGCGCGCTGCAGCAGGGTTATGTCGAGACCAGCAATGTCAACGTGGTCGAGGAACTGGTGGCGATGATCGCCACGCAGCGCGCCTACGAGCTGAACTCGAAGGCGATCCAGACCTCCGACCAGATGCTCCAGAAGTTGGGACAACTCTGATGCGCCGCGGCTGCCTGCTCCTCCTCGCCGCAGCCAGCGCGGCCGGCTGTTCGACGGTCGACCGCTACCGGGTGCCGCCGGTGGCGATCGCCGAAGCGCCGGCGGCCGTCACCGCAACGCCGCCGGTGGTCATCGCCACCAACGGCGCGATTTACCAGGCGACGGCCTACCGGCCGCTGTTCGAAGACCATCGCGCGCGTCTGCCGGGCGACACGCTGACCGTGCAGATCGTCGAGAAGGTGAGTGCGAGCCAGAAGTCCACCTCGTCGGTCGACAAGAGCGGCGAGTTGAGCGGCGCGATCACGGCGCTGCCCGGCCTGGCGGCCAACTCCTTCGGCCGTGCCTCGGTGGGTGGCACCGGCAGCAATGCCTTCGGCGGCAAGGGTGCCACCGAAACCAGCAACGACTTCAGCGGCACCATCACCACCATCGTCACCGGCGTGCTGCCCAACGGGCACCTGTTGATCCAGGGCGAGAAGCAGATCGGCGTGAATGCCAATGTCGACGTGCTGCGTTTCTCGGGCCAGGTCGATCCGCGGGCCATCCAGGCCGGCAACAGCGTGCCGAGCGCGCAGGTGGCCAACGTGCGCGTCGAGCAACGCAGCCGCGGCCAGCAGGCCGACGCGCAGGTGATGGGCCTGCTGGGCCGCTTCTTTCTCAACGTTCTTCCAATCTAGCGCGCACGATGACCGACTCGACGATCGACCGTCTTCTTCGCGCCGCCATCGCGCTGACCTTCTTTGCGGCCAGCGCCGCGCTGTGGTGGCCGATGGGCGCGCAGGCGGCCACGCGCATCAAGGAAGTTGCCAGCGTGCAGGGCGTGCGCGCCAACCAACTGGTCGGCTACGGCCTGGTGGTCGGCCTCGACGGCAGCGGCGACCAGTCGAGCGGCGCGCCGTTCACCGCGCAGAGCCTGAATGCGTTGCTCCAGCAGATGGGGGTCACGGTGCCGCCCGGGGTGCAGATGCAGCCGAAGAACGTGGCCGCGGTGATGGTCACGGCCAGCCTGCCGGCGTTCGCGCAACCCGGCCAGCAGATCGACGTCAACGTCTCTTCGCTCGGCAATGCCAAGAGCCTGCGGGGCGGCACCCTCATCGCCACGCCGCTCAAAGGAGCGGACGGCGCGCTCTACGCCATGGCGCAGGGCAATTTGATCGTGGGCGGCGCTGGCGCCTCGGCCGCCGGCTCCAAGGTGCAGATCAACCACCTCTCGGCCGGCCGCGTGCCGCAGGGGGCCACGGTGGAGCGCGCGGTGCCGACGCCGCTGGCCCAGGGCGAGTACCTGCAACTCGATCTCGGCAGCAGCGATTTCGCGATGGCCCGCGACGTGGTGCGCGCCATCAACCGGGCCAAGGGCGAAGGCACCGCCTACGC
>JAABTC010000120.1 GCA_011390055.1 Burkholderiales bacterium
CCATCGCTTCAACCGCACGCAGGCCGGCGCCAGCCTGGGCTTGTCCTTGCGCCAGATGCGCTACCGCATGGCGCGGCTGGGCGTGGTCGTTGCGGGCGCCGACAGCGGCGACTGACCGAGGCCCTGGCCTTGAAACGGACGGTGTGGCAGGGAGGCTGGTGGACGCCGGCGCGCCGAATCGATTCGCCCAACCACGATGCGCGGCCGCAGGCGCAGGCGATCGACCTGGTGGTGCTGCATTCGATCAGCCTGCCCCCCGGTGAGTATGGGGGCGATGCGGTCGAGCGCCTGTTCACCAACCGGCTCGACGGCAGCGAGCATCCGTACTACGCAGCGCTGCGCGGCGTGCGCGTGTCGGCCCACTTTTTGGTGCGCCGCGACGGCGGCGTGCTGCAGTTCGTCGACTGTGGCCAGCGCGCGTGGCATGCCGGCGTGTCGTCGTGGCGCGGCCGCGAGCGCTGCAACGACCTTTCGATCGGCATCGAGCTCGAAGGGCTGGAAGGCCAGACCTTCGAGGACGCGCAGTACGCGCGCTTGCGGCAGCTGCTGCGTGCCTTGCTGCGACGCTATCCGATCCGTGACCTGGTGGGCCATGAGCATGTGGCGCCGGGGCGCAAGGCCGACCCGGGCGCCGGCTTCGACTGGCAGCGGCTGGGCCGTAGCCTGGACCGTCCGACGCTGGATGGTCAGCCGATTTCGAGATTGCGCACTCCAGACAAGCCCGGATAAGATGCACTACCGCTAGTGTTCTAATGGGTGGTCGACCGCTACATCTAGTGTTTGCTTGTCCACCCACGCTCCACTGGCCGTCCACATGTTCTCCACAGCTTTCGCTGCGCCCGCCGTCTGGGCTGCAGGCTTGAATCGACTTCGCTGAGCCCGCGGCGCACCCATCGCGGCCGCTCGCCTTTCTGCCCCGCACACGACAAGGATCTCCATGCACGCTGCTGCCATTTCCGCACCCGCCACACCGTCATCGCCCCTGCCCGCAGGGCCCGTTGGCTCGGCGGCGGCTTCCATCTACCAGGGCTACCAGATCATTCGGCGCAACGGCGCGGTGGTCTCGTTCGAGCCGAACAAGGTGGCGGTGGCCCTGATGAAGGCTTTTCTCGCGGTGCACGGCACGCAAGGGGCGGCATCGGCAAGCGTGCGCGAAACTGTCGACGGGCTGACCGAGGCCGTGGTCCGGGCCCTGCTGCGCTCGCGTCCGGGCGGCGGCACGTTCCACATCGAAGACGTGCAGGACCAGGTCGAGCTCGGCCTGATGCGCGGCGGCCACCACGAGGTGGCGCGCGCTTACGTGTTGTACCGCGAGCGGCGCGCGCAGGAGCGCGCCCGGCAGGCGCCGCAGAGCCGTCAGGTGCCCGCGCACGGCCTGACCGTGATCGACCGCGGCCAGCGCGTGCCGCTCGACGATGCGAAGCTGCAAGGTCTGGTCGAGTCGGCCTGCGCCGACCTGGGCGCCGACGTCACGGCCGAGCCGATCCTGGCCGAGACGCGCCGCAATCTCTACGACGGCGTGCCGATCGACGAGGTCTACAAGGCCTCGATCCTGGCCGCCCGCACCCTGATCGAGAAGGAGCCGGCCTACACGCGCGCTACCGCGCGGCTGCTGCTGCACACCATCCGCCGCGAAATCCTGGGCGACGAGGTGTCGCAGGCCGAGATGGCCGAGCGCTATGCAGAGTACTTCCCGCAGTTCATCAAAAAGGGCGTGTCCGCCGAACTGCTCGACGAGAAGCTGATGCAGTACGACCTGGCGCGCCTGGGTGCGGCACTGAAGGCCGAGCGCGACCTGCAATTCGACTACCTCGGTCTGCAGACTCTCTACGACCGCTACTTCCTGCACATCGACGAGGTGCGCATCGAGATGCCGCAGGCGTTCTTCATGCGCGTGGCGATGGGGCTGGCCCTGAACGAGATCGACCGCGAAGCGCGGGCGATCGAGTTCTACGGCGTGCTGTCGAGCTTCGACTTCATGTCGAGCACGCCCACCCTCTTCAACAGCGGCACGCGGCGTTCGCAGCTCTCGAGCTGCTACCTGACGACCGTGGCCGACGACCTGGACGGCATCTACGAAGCGCTGAAGGAAAACGCGCTGCTGTCCAAGTTCGCCGGCGGCCTGGGCAACGACTGGACCAATGTTCGCGCGCTGGGCTCCTACATCAAGGGCACCAATGGCAAGAGCCAGGGCGTCGTGCCGTTCCTGAAGGTCGTCAACGACACGGCCGTGGCGGTGAACCAGGGCGGCAAGCGCAAGGGCGCCGTTTGCGCCTACCTCGAGACCTGGCACCTGGACATCGAGGAGTTCCTCGACCTGCGCAAGAACACCGGCGACGACCGGCGGCGCACGCACGACATGAACACCGCCAACTGGATCCCCGACCTGTTCATGCGCCGCGTGATGGATGGCGGCGATTGGACGCTGTTCTCGCCCAGCACCTGCCCCGACCTGCACGACAAGTTCGGCAAGGCCTTCGAAACCGCCTACAGCGCCTACGAGGCCAAGGTCGACCGCGGCGAGATCAAGCTCTACAAGCGCATGCCGGCCAAGGACCTGTGGCGCAAGATGCTGACGATGCTGTTCGAGACCGGGCACCCCTGGATCACGTTCAAGGACGCCTGCAACGTGCGCTCGCCACAGCAGCATGTCGGCGTGGTGCACAGCTCGAACCTGTGCACCGAGATCACGCTGAACACCAACGAGACCGAGATCGCGGTCTGCAACCTCGGCTCGGTCAACCTGGCCCAGCACCTGTTGAATGGCCAAGTCGACCAGGCCAAGTTGAAGCGGACCATCGCCACCGCGATGCGCATGCTCGACAACGTCATCGACATCAATTACTACGCGGTCAAGAAGGCGCGCGACAGCAACCTGCGGCACCGCCCGGTCGGCCTCGGGATCATGGGTTTCCAGGACGCGCTGTACCAGCTGCAGGTGCCGTACGCGAGTGCCGAGGCGGTCGAATTCGCCGACCGCTCGATGGAGGCGGTCTGCTACCACGCCTACTGGGCTTCGACCGAGCTGGCCGCCGAACGCGGCCGCTATTCCAGCTACCGCGGCTCGCTGTGGGACCGTGGCGTGCTGCCGCTCGACTCGCTCGACCTGCTGGCCGAGCAGCGCGGCGGCCATGTCGAGGTCGACCGGTCGACTTCGATGGATTGGAGCGCGCTGCGCACGCGGATTGCCGAGCACGGCATGCGCAACAGCAACTGCGTGGCCATCGCGCCGACCGCAACGATCTCCAACATCATCGGCGTGGACGCCTCGATCGAGCCTTGCTTCGGCAACCTGTCGGTGAAGTCGAACCTGTCGGGCGAGTTCACGATCGTCAACGAGTACCTGGTGCGGGACCTGAAGAAGCTCGGGCTGTGGGACGACGTGATGGTGATGGACCTGAAGCACTACAAGGGCTCGCTGCGTCCGATCGACCGCGTGCCCGAGCCGCTGAAGCAGCTCTACGCCACCGCCTTCGAAGTCGATGCGACCTGGCTCGTCGAAGCTGCAGCACGGCGCCAGAAGTGGATCGACCAGGCGCAGTCGCTGAACATCTACATGGCGGGCGCCTCGGGCAAGCGGCTGGACGAGACCTACAAGCTCGCGTGGCTGCGCGGCTTGAAGACCACCTACTACCTGCGCACGATGGGCGCCACGCACGCCGAGATGAGCACCGTCACGCGCAGCCATCACAACGCGGTGAGCGCCGGTGCGCAGAGCGACGAGGTCGCAGCGAGCGACATGAAGTTCTGCGTCATCGACGATCCGACCTGCGAGGCCTGTCAATGAACTGAAGCGACAGCGAACGATGCATCGCGCATCGCAGGACATGCGACGTTCGCGATGCATGAGCGCAACAACGCAAGCGCTCCGCTGTCAAGAAGTGCTTGGTGTTTGCACACAACACCTCCGATAATTCAACGCACAGGAATACGCTACATGCTCGTCTGGGAAGACAACGTCAGCAACAGGACGACACCGTTCACACGCACCGCGCCAGAGGCCTCACTCGAGCCGCGGTCCCCGGAGTCGTCAGCCCTTCCTTCTCGATCGAAGTTGTCGCCAGCACCGCTGGCAGCGCCGATCACCTCGACGGTTGCGAGCGCGAGCACGCGCCGTGTTTCGGCCGCCGACAAACGCATCATCAACGGCCAGACCGACGTCAACCAGCTGGTGCCGTTCAAGTACAAATGGGCGTGGGAGAAGTACCTCGCCACCTGTGCCAACCACTGGATGCCGCAAGAGGTCAACATGTCGCGCGACATCGCGACCTGGAAAGACCCGAACGGCCTGACCGACGACGAGCGCCGCCTGATCAAGCGCAACCTCGGTTTCTTTGTCACCGCCGATTCGCTGGCCGCCAACAACATCACGCTGGGCACCTACCGCCACATCACGGCGCCCGAGTGCCGCCAGTTCCTGCTGCGCCAGGCCTTCGAAGAAGCGATCCACACGCACGCCTACCAGTACATCGTCGAGTCGCTCGGCCTGGACGAGAGCGAGATCTTCAACGCGTACCACGAGGTGGCCTCGATCCGCGACAAGGACGAGTTCCTGATCCCCTTCATCGAAGCGATCAGCGACCCGCACTTCCGCACCGGCACCCCCGAGAACGACCAGACGCTGCTGAAGAGCCTGATCGTTTTCGCCTGCCTGATGGAGGGCCTGTTCTTCTACGTCGGCTTCACGCAGATCCTGGCGCTGGGCCGGCAGAACAAGATGACCGGCGCAGCCGAGCAGTACCAGTACATCCTGCGCGACGAGTCGATGCACTGCAACTTCGGCATCGACCTGATCAACCAGATCAAGCTCGAGAACCCCGGCCTCTGGACGCCGGCCTTCAAGGCCGAGATCAAGGCCCTGTTCCTGAAGGCGGTCGAGCTGGAGTACCGCTACGCCGAAGACACCATGCCGCGCGGCGTGCTCGGTCTGAACGCCAGCATGTTCAAGGGCTACCTGCGCTACATCGCCAACCGGCGCGCCACGCAGATCGGCCTTGAAGAGCTTTTCCCGAACGAGGAAAACCCGTTCCCCTGGATGAGCGAAATGATCGACCTGAAAAAGGAGCGCAACTTTTTTGAAACCCGCGTCATCGAGTACCAATCCGGTGGCGCACTGTCCTGGGAATAGAGCCGGCCGAAGAGCCGGCCTGTCTCCAGGGCCTGCAGATCAAGATCCGCGTGGTGCGCGACGAGGCCGTCAGAGCCGAGATCGCAGCACGCAACCCCGTTCACCGAACCGGGAGCCGGCAATCCTGCCGGACAAGCCCCGGGCGGTGAATCGCCGCAATCGATCGAGCTCGATCGATGCGGTGCTCTTTGCAACTTGATCAAGGAGAATTGAAATGGCAACTGCGAAAAAAGCGCCGGCGAAAAAGGCCGCTGCGAAGAAGGCCCCGGCGAAGAAGGCTGCGGCGAAGAAGCCGGCGGCCAAGAAGTCGGCGGCGAAGAAGCCGGCGGCCAAGAAGGCTCCGGCGAAAAAGGCAGCGGCGAAGAAGCCGGCAGCCAAGAAGTCGGCGGCGAAGAAGCCGGCGGCCAAGAAGGCTGCGCCGAAGAAGGCCGCGAAGAAAGCGGTCAAGAAGGTTGCGGCCAAGAAGCCGGCCGCGAAGAAGAAAGCTGCGGCCAAGAAGCCGGCAGCCAAGAAGAAGGCTGCGGCACCTGCGAAGCCTGCTGCAGCGGCCAAGCCCGCCGCGGCTGCGAAGAAGGCTGCACCTGCAGCCGCTGCGACGCCTGCGGCCCCTGCGGCCAAGACGGCGCTGAGCCCTGCAGCGGCCTGGCCCTTTCCGACGGGCAACAAGCCCTGACGATCAGCTCGGGCCTCGCGCGCACCCACCCGGGTGTGCGTGGCCCAAGCAAAACCCGGCGCAAGCCGGGTTTTTTATGGGCGCTTCGCGCTGCGCTCGAGCATCAGCTGCCGGCCAGGATCTGCGTGTCGGCGAACGCCTGGGCCGCTTCGCGGCGCGGCAGGATCATGGTCT
>JAABTC010000121.1 GCA_011390055.1 Burkholderiales bacterium
CGTCTACGTCGCGCCGGATGATCGGGAAGGTGAGGTGGCCCAGGTGCTGCGTCTGCGCCCCATCGGCGATCGTCTGCGGCGTCTCGATGTGCACGATGGCGCCGCTGCGAAACGACTGCTGGCCGTCGTTGCCGGCCTCGGGCTCCACGCCGTAGAGTTTGCAGGCGGGCGCCAGGGCGCGCGTGGCCAGCGCCGAACCCGCCAGCAGGCCGCCGCCACCCAGGCACACGAAGAACGCGTCGAGCGGGCCCACGTCTTCGAGCAGTTCCAGGGCCGCCGTGCCTTGACCGGCGATCACGTCGGCATGGTCGTATGGCGGTATCAGCGTCAGGCCCTGGCGCTCGGCCAGTTCGCGGCCGATCTGTTCACGGTCTTCGGTGTAGCGGTCGTAGCCGACCACCGTGGCACCGTACTCGCGCGTGGCTGCCACCTTGGAGGCCGGCGCATCGTGCGGCATCACGATGGTGGCCGGCATGCCGAGCAGGCGGGCCGACAGCGCAATGGCCTGGGCATGGTTGCCGGACGAAAAAGCCACCACGCCGGCCCGGCGCTGCGCCGCATCGAAACGCGACAACGCGTTGAAAGCACCCCGGAACTTGAAGGCGCCCATGCGCTGGAAGTTTTCGCACTTGAAGAACAAGCGCGCGCCCAGCGCCTCGTCGGCGGTGCGCGAGGTCAGCACCGGCGTGCGGTGGGCGTGGCCGCGCAGGCGCGCGGCAGCGGCTTGCACGTCGGCGAAGGTCAGGGCGATCGACATCACGGCAGTGTTTCAGAGATCGATGCGCAGTGGTTCGGGTGCGTGTGCTGGAAAGCCCCTAGGGCGACGGATTCGTGAGGGTTCACTTGAGCAGCCACGTGCATGTCTATGTTTTTGAACGAAACATAGCGTGAAAAAGTGACCTCAACTTGCGTTTGTAAGTGCTTGATTTGATTGATTTTTATCTGCGCTTGGATTGACCCTCTCCGAGCGCTCCGTTAAAGTGGTGAAAAGTGCAGTTTAGTGGGGCGAGGCGGGCCGACGGTATGAGCGATGCGGTGTTCCAGGGCGGGGCGGGGTTGTTCCTCGACGGCAAGGGCCGGATGACCGTCCCTGCGCGCCACCGCGAGATCCTGAAGGCCGTGGCCGACGACAAGCTCACCATCACCAAGCACCCCAAGCGCTGCCTGCTGATCTTTCCGCGGCCGGCCTGGGAGCAGTTCCGCGCGAAGCTGTTGACGTTGCCGATGTCGGCCGAAGACTGGCGCCGCATCTTCATCGGCAGCGCGATGGACGTCGAGATCGACAACGCCTCGCGCGTGCTGATCGCGCCCGAACTGCGCGAGTGGGCGGGGCTCGAGCGCGACGTGCTGCTGGTCGGCATGGGTTCGCGCTTCGAGCTGTGGGACAAGGTGCGCCACGATGCGCACGAGGCCACGGTGCTGGCTGCCGGCATGCCCGAAGTGCTGCGCGACCACGTGATGTGAGGGCGGGGTGAGCGAAGCGACCGTTGCCCCATCCGCGCCAGCAGCTCGGCACACCGCGGTGTTCCTGCACGAAGCCGTCGAGGCGCTGGTGACCGACCCTGCCGGCACGTACGTCGACGGCACGTTCGGCCGCGGCGGCCACTCGCGCCACCTGCTCGAGCACCTGGCGCCGACCGGCCGGTTGCTGGCGCTCGACCGCGACCCCGAGGCTGTGGCGGCCGCGGCCGCGGTGCAAGACGCGCGCTTCTCGATCCACCATGCCAATTTCGCCGAGCTGCCCAGCGTGCTGGCCGAGCTGGGCATTGCCCAGGTGGACGGCGTGCTGCTCGACCTGGGGGTCAGCTCGCCGCAGATCGACACCCCCGCGCGCGGCTTCAGCTTCCGCTTCGACGGCCCGCTGGACATGCGCATGGACCCCAGCCGCGGCGAGAGTGCCGCGGAGTTCCTGGAACGCGCCGACCAAGCTGCCATCGCCGAGGTGATCCGTGACTATGGTGAAGAACGGTTTGCTGTGTCGATATCGAAGGCGCTTGTTGCTCGGCGCGAAAGCGGCCAGCCCGTGCGAACCACCGCGCAGCTGGCCCAGCTCGTGGCTGGTGCGGTCCGCACCCGCGAAGCGGGGCAAGACCCGGCCACACGGACCTTTCAAGCTCTTCGGATTTTCGTCAACGCCGAGCTGGAAGCGCTCGAACAAGCCCTGAACGACTCGCTCGCGTTGCTGAAGCCGGGCGGGCGCCTGGCCGTGATCGCCTTTCATTCGCTGGAAGACCGCATCGTCAAGACCTTCATCGCGCGCGAAAGCAAGCACGCGTTCGATCGCCGCGCGCCGTTCGCCGAGCCCAAGCCGCTGCGCCTGACCGCGCTGGGCCGCGCCAAGCCGGGCGCCGCGGAGATCGCCGCCAACCCGCGCGCGCGCTCGGCGGTGCTGCGCGTGGCCGAACGCACCGCCGTCGCATGACCCGCCTCAACCTGCTGCTGGTGCTGGCGCTGGTGCTGAGCGGCCTGTACCTGGTGCGCACCGCGTACGACTCGCGGCGTCTGTTCACCGAGCTCGACCGTGCCAAGAACGAGACCGCGCGCCTGGAAAGCGAGCGCGTGCGGCTGGAGGCCGAGCGTGAAGGCCAGGCGACCAGCCTGCGGGTCGAGCGCACGGCGCGCGAGAAGCTGGCCATGCGCACCGCCACGCCGGCGGTCACGGTGTATGTCGACGACTCCGGCGGTGCGGCCAGCGGCGCGGCGCCGGCGGCGGGCCCCCGATGACGCTGCGCGACACCCTGCTCGGACCTTTGAACGCTGCACGCGCTGCGCGCGCAGGCCGAGGCGCTAAAGCCGCCAAGCCGGGCCAGAGCGGCGCCGTCGCGCGCAGCGTGAGCTACTCGTCGAGCCCGTTGCTGGCCTCGAAGACGCCGCCCTGGCGCAGCAAGTTCCTGGTCGCGCTGGTCGGCCTGGGCTCGCTGGTGCTGCTCGGCCGTGCGGTGCACATCCAGATCGTCGGCAACCAGTTCTACCTCGACCAGGGCGAAAAGCGCTACGTGCACGAGCTCGGTCTGCCGGCCAGCCGTGGGCGCATCACCGACCGCCACGGCGCGCTGCTCGCCACCAGCGTGGCAGTGCCCTCGGTGTGGGCGATCCCGAAAGACGTGCAGGCCAGCATTGCGCAAAAGCGCCAGCTCGCCAAGCTGCTCGGCGTGCCCGCCGCTGAGCTCGAGAAGAAGCTCGGCGACCCGACGGCGCGCTTCGCCTGGCTCAAGCGGCAGATCGACGACCCGCTGTGGCAGCAGGTGCAGGCCCTCGGCATCAAGGGCGTCTACCAGGCGCGCGAGTACCGTCGCAAGTACCCGGAAGGCGAAGCGTCGGCGCACCTGGTGGGCTTCACCGATGTGGAAGACCAGGGCCAGGAAGGCATCGAGCTGGCCTTCCAGAAAGAGCTGCAGGGACGCAACGGGTCGCGCATGGTCGTGAAAGACCGGCTCGGCCGCGTGGTCGAGGACATCGGCGACCAGGTGTCGCCCAGCCACGGCCAGGACATCGGCCTGGCCGTCGATGCCAAGGTTCAGTTCTTCGCCTACCAGCGCGTGCGCGATGCGGTGGCCGAGCACAAGGCCAAGGCCGGCAGCGTGGTGGTGCTCGATGCCCAGACCGGCGAAGTGCTGGCGCTGGCCAACTACCCGAGCTTCGATCCGGCCGAACGGCGCAACCTCTCGGGCGCGCAGCTGCGCAACCGCGCGCTCACCGACACCTTCGAGCCCGGCTCGACGATGAAGCCGTTCATCGCCGCTTGGGCCATCGAGAGCGGCCGCGTGTCCCCGAGCACGCCGATCCAGACCGCGCCCGGCACGATGACGATCACCGGCAGCACGATCCGCGACGCGCACCCGCACGGCCTGTTGAGCGTGGCCGAAGTGATCCAGAAGTCCAGCAACGTCGGCACGGTGAAGCTGGCGATGCAGATGGACCGCAAGGAAATGTGGGACCTGTACTCGCAGGTCGGCTTCGGCCAGAAGCCGCAGCTGCAGTTCCCGGGTGCGGTCACCGGTCGGCTGCGCCCTTGGAAGACCTGGCGCCCGATCGAGCAGGCGACGATGAGCTACGGCTACGGCCTGTCCACCAGCCTGTTCCAGCTGGCGCGTGCCTACACCGTGTTCGCGCGCGACGGCGATGTGATCCCGGTGTCGATGCTGGAACAGGCCGCGCCCCTGCAGCCGGGCGCGGGCGTGCGCGTGATCAAGCCCGAGACGGCGCGCGCGGTGCGCGAAATGTTGCGTCTGGCCGCCGGCCCCGGCGGCACGGCGCCCAAGGCGCAGACCATCGGCTACTCGGTCGGCGGCAAGACCGGCACCGCGCACAAGCAGGAGGGCAAGCAATACGCGACCAACAAGTACCGAGCCTGGTTCGTCGGCATCGCACCGATCGACAACCCGCGCATCGTCGTCGCGGTGATGGTCGACGAGCCCAGCAACGGCAAGCACTACGGCGGCGATGTGGCCGCCCCGGTGTTCAGCCAGGTGGTGCAGCAGACGCTGCGCACGATGGGCGTGGCGCCTGACCTGGCGGTCAAGCCGCAGATCGTCACCACCGCCGTACAGGAGAGCTTTTGATGCCAGCTTGCACCTCGGCCGGGAGCGCGCATTGACCGTCACCGCCCTCAGGTCGGCCGATGCGGCCGCGCGATGGTTGCGCTCGTGGGTCACCGGCACGGTGACCACCGACAGCCGCAAGGTGCGCGCCGGCGACGGCTTCATCGCCTGGCCGGGTGCGGCCACCGACGGTCGACGTTTCGTGGCCGCCGCGCTGAAGGCCGGTGCCACCACCTGCCTGGTCGAACGCGAAGGCATGGAAGCTTTCGGCTTCGACGATGCGCGCATCGCCTCGCTGCCCGGACTGAAGGCCGCCACCGGGCCGATCGCCGATGCGTTCTTCGAACAGCCGAGTGCCGCGCTCGAGCTGGTCGCCAGCACCGGCACCAACGGCAAGACCTCGACCGCCTGGTGGACCGCGCAGGCGCTGTCGATCCTGGGCCGGCGCTGTGCGGTCGTCGGCACGCTCGGCATCGGCGTGCCCCCGCTGGCGCAGCAGCGGGCGCAGATCGAATTCACCGGCCTGACGACGCCCGACCCGGTGATGCTGCAGTCCGCGCTGCGCCAGTTCGCCGATGCGAGCTTCCGGGCCTGCGCGATCGAGGCCTCGTCGATCGGTATCGTCGAACAACGCCTGGCGGGCTTGCGCATCGCGGTGGCGCTGTTCACCAATTTCACCCGCGACCACCTCGACTACCACGCCACGATGGACGCCTACTGGGCCGCCAAGCGGCAGCTCTTCGACTGGCCCGGCCTGCGTGCCGCGGTGCTCAATGTCGACGATGCGCAAGGGGCGGCACTGGCGCAGGAGCTCGGCGCCGCCAAGGCGCTCGAGGTCTGGACGTACTCGACGCTGGCCGACGCGCGACTGCGTGCTGCAGCACTGCGCTACGTCGACGGTGGCCTGGCGTTCGAGCTGCACGAGGCGGGCGAGGTGGCCCAGGTGCGCAGCCGCCTGATCGGCGACTACAACGCCAGCAACCTGCTGGCGGTGATCGGCGGCTTGCGCGCGCTCGGCGTGTCGCTGGCCGACGCCTGCTCGGTGGTGCCGCAGCTCACGCCGGTGCCGGGCCGCATGCAACGCGTCGGCCCGGGCGTCGGTGAACCCGAAGTGGTGGTGGACTACGCCCACACCCCCGACGCGCTCGAGAAAGTGCTGCAGGCGCTGCGGCCGCTGGCCACGGCGCGCGGCGGCCAGCTGTGGTGCGTGTTCGGCTGCGGTGGCAACCGCGATGCGACGAAGCGGCCGTTGATGGGCGCCATCGCCGGGCGCGCGGCCGACGTGGTGGTGGCCACCAGCGACAACCCCCGCGGGGAATCGCCGGCCGCCATCCTGGCCGACATCGTCGCCGGC
>JAABTC010000122.1 GCA_011390055.1 Burkholderiales bacterium
GATCGATCCTTCCGCAAACCCGACAGGTATACGCTTCTGACCCTGCAAGGGCAACACACGGCTCTCACCGTCAACCCCTGTCAGAAGCCAGCTGCCTCAACTGCGCCAGAGGCCAGCGCGTGGCCACCAGCAACGCAGCCATCAGCCACATCGGCGCAGCGCTGGTGGTGGCCGCGGCCAGCAGGCCGAAGGCCAGGGGCATTGCGATCGTGGCCACGTTGGTGAACAGCATGCGCAGCGCCAGGGCCTGGCCCTGGCGGTCAGGGGGCGCGGCCTGGTGCAGCGTCGACAGCACCATCGGCTGCACGGAACCCAGCGCGACCCCGAGCAGGGCGGAGCCGAGCATCATGCCGAGCGTGCCCGGCAGCCAAGCGTAGACCAGCATCACCAAGGTGGCCAGCGTGGTGGCCGCGACCAGCACGCGCTGTTCGCCGATGCGTGCGGACCAGGTCAGGATGGCCACGCGCACCCCCGTGGCCGCCACCGCGAACGACGACAGCACCAGGCCGATGGCCGAAGCGCTGAGGTCGCGCGCATGACCGACCACCGGCACGGTGAAGCTGTGCGCGTCCCAGGCCGCGGCCATGGCCACGTTGACCAGCAGCACGTTGCGCAACACCGGCATGCGCATCAGCGACCAGGCGCCACCCGCGGGCTGGGGCATCGCGGCGGTGTTCTCGAAATTCGGCGGTGCCTGCGGCACCTGGCGGGCCGCCCAGGCGGCCGCCAGCGGCAGCGCCGCGCCGAAGGCAAACGCCGCCCGGAAACCGAGGTGGTCGATCAGCAGACCGGTCAGGACAGGTGCCAAGGTGTTCGACATCGCCGGCCCGAGCGCAACCCAGCCGAAGACCCGCTTCAGGTCGCCGGCATCGCGCGCGCGCTGCCCGGCGTCGCGCTGGATCGCCACGGCACCGATGCTCAGCCCGCCGCCGGTCAGCAGGCCCGACAGCGCGAGCACGCCCAGGTGCTGCGACAACACCGGCAACGCCGCGCCCACCAGCGACAGGGCGATGGCCCAGTGCACGGGGCGATGGAACCCGTAGCGGTCGGACAGGCGGCCGGCCCACAGCGACAGTCCGATCGGCGCCACGGCATACAGGCTGAGCAGCGCACCCACGGTCCAGTCCGGGTATCCCTGCTGCAGCACCGCGATGCTGGCGGTCACGCGGGTGGACGCCATGCAGGCGTGCAGGCCGACCAGCGTCGCGATGATGTAAGCGAAGGTCGGTGGCGGCTTCACGCGGCGGCTCGGGACTTCAAGCGCCGGCCCCGCGGGCGGTGGCATCGTCGCCGAACGGGTCGGCATCGAGCGTCGCTTGCGCACCCAGCAGCCCGGCCGCCGCGGCAGCCGGCAAGGCCTCGACCGTGCGCAACTGCCGCGCCATCGCCCGCGTTCGCACCTCGGCCGAGTCGATCGTCGCACTCGCCTCTTCGAGCTTTTTCTTGGTCTTGGCCAGCACGTCGCCGAACTTGCCGAACTCGGTCTTGACGGCGCCCAGCACCTGCCAGACCTCGGCGCTGCGCCGCTCCAGCGCCAGCGTGCGAAAGCCCATCTGCAGGCTGTTCAGCGTCGCCAGCAGCGTGGTGGGGCCGGCCAGCATCACCTTGCAGTCGCGCTGCAGGCCCTCCACCAGGCCCGGCCTGCGCAGCGCCTCGGCGTACAGGCCTTCGGTGGGCACGAACAGGATCGCGAAATCGGTGGTGTGGGGGGCCTGCACGTAGCGCTCGGCAATGTGCCGGGCTTCGAGCTTCAGGCGCACCTCGAGCGCCTTGCCCGCGGCCTCGGCGGCAGGCTTGTCGGCGCGCTCCTGCGCATCGACCAGGCGCTCGTAGTCCTCGCGCGGGAACTTGGCGTCGATCGGCAACCACAACGGCAGGCCGCCGTTGGCCGCGCCCTCCGGCCCACGGCCCGGCAGGCGAATCGCGAACTCCACGCGCGCGCCGCTGCCCGGCACGGTTTCGACGTTGGTGGCGTACTGCTCGAGCGTGAAGACCTGCTCGAGCAAGCCTGCGAGCTGCACCTCGCCGAAGCTGCCGCGCGTCTTCACGTTCGTCAGCACGCGGTTGAGCGAACCGACATCGCGCGCCAGCGACTGCATCTCGCCCAGGCCCTTGTGCACCTGCTCCAGGCGCTCGGCCACCTGCTTGAAGCTCTCGCCCAGGCGCTGCTCCAGCGTGGCGTGCAGCTTCTCGTCGACGGTGGCGCGCATCTGCTCCAGGCGCTGGGCGTTGTCGGCCTGGATCGCGGCGAGCTTGGTTTCCACCGACAGGCGCACTTCGCCCATGCGCTGGTCGTTGCCTTCGGCCAAGGCGCGCAGCTGCTCGGTCTGCGACTGGCCGAAGCGGTGCAGCGCCGCATCCTGCGACTCGCGCGCGCTGCGGCTCTGGTCGGCCAGCGCCTGCTGCGTGGCCGCCAGCTGGGTGCGAAACGAATCGATCTGCTCGTTCTGCGTGCGGGCAACGTCCCCCGACTGGGCCAGCAAGGCCTGCTGCATCGAAGCCAGGCTCTGGGACAGCTCCTGCCGCGTGCCGCGGGCACTGTCCTGCACGTCGGTGCGCAGGTTGCGCTCGAGCTGGTCGACCCTGCCGTCGCCGCGCGGGCGCAGCAGCAACAGCAGGACCAACAGCACCAGCAGGCCCAGCAACACGAGCTGGGCGATCGGGATCCACGAGAGCATCGCGGCATTGTCGCCGCAGGCAAGCGCAAGCGGCCGAGCACCGCGCGATGCAGACGGGTAGAGGGGGGAACCCATCGCAGCAAAGTCCAGGTCAGCAGAAGCGGCAAGAATGCAGCCATGGACGCCTACCTGCTCGACTGGGCCGATCTGCTGCTGCGCTGGGCGCACGTGATCGTCGCGATCGCCTGGATCGGCTCGTCGTTCGCAGCAGAAGAACGTGGCGCTGCACACGCCGGAGCTGCTGAAGCAGCATGCGCAGGCGGTGTACCAGAGGTGGTCGCGTGCTGAAGGTGATGCCGTTGAACAACGCGACCCAGATCACCGAGGCCGAGCGAGCGCTGATCCGGCGCTGGTTCGAGGCCTTCACCGTCGCACGCCCCGCACCCTGACGAGCCCTCGATGCCCACGCCTGCCGACGAAGCCACCCTGCGCCGCGACCTCGCGGCCGCCTACCGCCTGGCCGCGCGTCGCGGCTGGGACGACATCGTCTGGACCCACATCTCGGCCGCCGTGCCCACTGAAACGGGCGAGCCGAGCGCCTACCTGATCAACCGCTTCGGCCTGCGCTTTGCCGAGGTGCGGCCCGACAACCTGGTCAAGGTCGACGTGCGAGGGTGCGTGATCGACGGCTCGAATGCGTCGGTGAACCCGAGCGGCTTTGCGATCCACGGGGCGGTGCATGCAGCGCGGCCCGACGCGGTGTGCGTGATGCACCTGCACACGCGCTGGGGCCAGACGCTGGCGGCTTTGCCGCGCGCCGAGCAAGGCCTGCTGCCCTGTTCGCAGCCGGCCCTGCGCTGGTGGCGGCGCCTGGGCCACCATGCCTACGAGGGCCTGGCCTTCGAGGAAGCCGAACGCGCGCGGCTCGTCGCGGCCCTCGGCTCGCTCGACGGGTTGATCCTGGCCAACCACGGCACCCTCGTCGTTGGCCGCAGCGTCGCCGAGGCGTTCGTGCTGACGCACCTTCTCGAACGCGCGGCGCAGATCCAGATCGCCGCGATGGCCGCCGGCACACCGCATTGCGTCAGCGACGAGGTGGCCGAACGCACGCAGCGGCAGTGGCTCGGCGACGGCAGCATGCCGGAGGGCGAAGACGAGTGGCCCGCGCTGCTGCGATCATTGGACGACTGAAGGAGACCCACCCATGCCCACGATCCGCGTCGAACTCTTCGCAGGCCGCACCACCGAACAAAAGGCTGCCCTGGCCCAGGAACTGACCACGGCCTGCGTGCGCGTGCTCGGTGGCAAGCCGGACGGCGTCGATGTCGTGTTCTACGACATCGCTCGCAGCGATTGGGCCACGGGCGGGCGCTTGTGGAGTGAGGCGGTGCCGCCCGCGGCCCCATCGGCCTGAGGCGGTGGCGGCCGACGCAGCCGTGGCCGGCGTGGCGACGCCCGTACCGGCGCCGATGAAGCGGCGCTCTGTCCTCCGCGGCTGGGCCGGGCTGCTGATCGCGACCGCCTGCGTCGCGGCAGTCGGTGGGGCGTGGTGGATGGCCCGCGAAGCCATCGACGCGGCGCGCACGGCCTTCGAGACCGATGCCCGCATCGCGCACCGGGTGCTGTCGCAGCGTGCGGTCCAGCACGACGCCATCCTGGACACGCTGACCCTGCTGCAGCCGGCGCGGGGCGAGTCTGCGGAGCAGCGCCTTCCCGCGGTCTACCCCCAGGTGCTGCGCGTGTTGCGGCGCGAGCGTGGCAGCGTCTGGGCCGGTGTCGATGCGAACGAGGCGGCCGCACTGGACGCCGGCGAGTCAGCCTCGCGCACGCAGGCACGCGCCGCGCTCGGCGCCGTCGACTTCGCGCAGGGCCGCTACTGGCTGGTGCGCGCCGACGAGACGACCAGCTTTGCGCTGCTGATCGACGCGCGCGCCCCGCTCGAACCGGGCGAGTGGCCGCTGCCGGCGGCCACGCCGGTGCGCGCGCTGCTGCAGCACGCGGGGCAGCCGCTGGTGCTGAACCCGGGACACCTCGCCGAGCGCGGCTGGCGCTTCGATTTCACCAAACGCCTGGCGACCGAAAGCCAACCCTTCGACGTCGTGCTGTCCGCAACCTTGGCCCCGACCGCCCTGCCCTGGCCTCGGCTCGCGTTCTGGCTGGCAGCCTGCAGCGCGCTGGCGCTGGTCGCGGCGCAATGGCAGCGCCAGCGGCAAGCCGCGCGCAGGCACAGCGAGCGCGCCCGCATCGACCAGGTGTCGCGGCTGAATGCGATGGGTGAACTGGCCGCGGGCATCGCGCATGAACTCAACCAACCCCTGACCGCCGTGCTCGCCAACACCGGCGCCGCGGCCCGACTGCTTGGCGACGACGAGCCCGACCTGGCGAGCGCTCGCCACGCGATGTCGCAGGCCGCCGCCCAGGCGCAGCGTGCGGGCGACGTGCTGGCCCGGCTGCGCCGGCTGATCGAGCGCCCGGACCGTGGCGCGCAGACACAGCAGGTGGCCCTGGCGCCGCTCCTGACACGCGCCATCGATCTGCTCGACGCCGAGTGGCGCGAGCTCGGCGTGCACCCCCTGCTGCAGTGCGAGCCGGCCGCGCTCACGGTGCAGGCCGATGCCGTGGCGCTCGAGCAGATCGTCCACAACCTGCTGACCAATGCGCAGCAAGCACTCGCCCAGGTGCCGGCCGCCGAGCGACGCCTGACGGTGGCAGCGCGCATCGAAGGCGCGAACGTGCTGCTCAGCGTGCGCGACAGCGGCCCCGGCTTCGCGCCCGACGCGCTGCCCCATGTGTTCGAGCCTTTCTTCTCGACGCGCGAGGGAGGCCTCGGGCTCGGGCTCAGCCTGTCCGAGTCGCTCGCCCTGGCCCAGGGCGGCGCGCTGCGGGCGGAGCAGGCGCTGCCGCGGGGCGCCCTCTTCACGCTCGCGCTGCCGCGCGCGGCGTCTCGATGACATCGGACGCGACCTCACCGCTGATCCACGTCGTCGACGACGACCTGGCGGTGCGCGAGGCCCTGGCCCGGTTGATCGCCA
This sequence comes from Burkholderiales bacterium, assembly GCA_011390055.1. Lineage (GTDB taxonomy): Bacteria > Pseudomonadota > Gammaproteobacteria > Burkholderiales > Burkholderiaceae_C > CADEEN01. The sequence continues at coordinate 5,651 of JAABTC010000122.1, forward strand.
GCGTCGGGCTGCGCGTGCAGACCTGGGGCGATGCCCAGACTTTCCTGGCCGGCTTCGAGCGTGACGCGATCGGCGCCGTCGTGATCGACGTGCGCATGCCGACGATGTCCGGGATCGCGCTGCTCGAACAGCTGGTGGCCCAGGGCGTCGACCAACCGCTGCTGATGCTGACCGGCCACGGCACCGTCGAGCTGTGCCGGCGCGCATTCAAGTCCGGCGCCGCCGAGTTCCTCGAGAA
>JAABTC010000123.1 GCA_011390055.1 Burkholderiales bacterium
ACGGCCACCGTCTTGCCGGCCGGAATCTCGAAGCTGACGTCGTCGAGGATGCGGCGCGCCGGGTCGTAGCCGAACTGCACGCCCTCGAAGCGCACCGTGCCGGCGCCAACCTGCAGGGCCGGCGCGCCCGGCGCATCGGCGATCTCCTTGTGGGTGGACAGCAGGCCGAACATTTTTTCCATGTCCACCGTCGACTGCTTGATCTCGCGGTAGATCACGCCCAGGAAATTGAGCGGGATGTAGAGCTGGATCATCAGCGCATTGACCAGCACCAGGTCGCCCAGGCTCAGGCTGCCGTCCACCACCCCCAGCGTGGCGCGCCAGACCAGCAGCGTCACGGTGACGGCGATGATCAGGCTCTGGCCCAGGTTGAGCACCGACAGCGAGGTCTGCGACTTGATCGAGGCCTTTTCCAGCCGCTGCAGGTTCTCGTCGTAGCGCCCCTGCTCGAAGCGCTCGTTGCCGAAGTACTTGACGGTCTCGTAGTTGATGAGAGCGTCGACGGCGCGGGTGTTGGCTTTGCTGTCCTGCTCGTTCATCGCACGGCGGAAGTGGGTGCGCCATTCGGTCACCGTGACGGTGTAGGCGATGTAGGCCACCAGGGCACCGAAGGTGATGCCGGCGAACCAGCCGTCGAAGCGGCTCGCCAACAGCACGATCACCAGGGTGATCTCGACCAGCGTCGGGATGATGTTGTAGATGAAGTAGTTCAGCAGCGACTGGATCGCGCGCGTGCCGCGTTCGATGTCGCGCGAAACGCCGCCGGTCTGGCGCTCGAGGTGAAAGCGCAGCGACAGGGCGAGCAGGTGTTCGAAGGTCTGCAGCGCCACCTGGCGCGCGATGCGTGCGGCCACCGGGTAGAACAGGAACTCGCGCAGCTCGGTGAAGAGCGTGACGGACACCCGCAGTGCGCCGTAGGCCAGCAGCAGCGCCACCGGCACCGCCAGGGCCGTGCGCGGGTCGCCGGGCTTCAAGTCCAGCGCGTCGACGAGCTGCTTCAGCACCAGCGGCACGCCGATGTTGGCCAGCTTGGCCGCCACCAGGCAAGACAGCGCCAGCAGCACCCGCCAGCGCCATTGCCACACGTAGGGCAGCAGCTTGCGCACCGTGGACAGGCCGGGGTTGGGCAAGGGCGGGCCGGGCGCCGGCGGCAGCGGCAGCGCCGCGCTGGCGGAGGAGGAAGATCGCATGCCCACAGTGTCGTGGAAGAATCGACGCCCTGCGCAGCCCAGGCCGAGGCCCACCGATGACCGCCGCCCACCACCCCGCTTCGATGATGGCCCCGCCGCGGCTGCCCGACGGCAGCGACCTGGTGATGCGGGTGATGCCGCTGCCGGCCGACACCAACAGCAACGGCGACATCTTCGGCGGCTGGCTGATGGCGCAGGTGGACATGGCCGGCGCGGTGCTGCCGGCGCGCATCGCCAAGGGACGCATCGCCACCGTGGCGGTCAACGAGTTCCTGTTCAAGCAAACTGTCTCGGTGGGCGACCTGCTGAGCTTCTATGCGCGTGTCGAGCGCATCGGCAACACCTCGGTCACGGTGCACGTGGAGGTGTACGCCGAACGCAATCCGGAGAACCTGCAGTTCGTCAAAGTCACCGAAGCCAACCTCACCTACGTGGCGATCGACGCCAACGGCCGCCCGAGGCCGATCGCACGCCCCGCCACCGTGGCCTGAGGCGGCGGCATGCTCAAGGCCCTGCGCGTTCCGGAGAAGCTCTTCGCGCTGGTGATGTGGGGGGTGTCGCTGGCCTTCGCCGGTTTCCTGATCGGCCTGGGCGGCAAGATCGTGGCCGACCTGCCGCGCCTGGAGCACCCGCTCAGCCTGGACGACTTCGTGCAGCCGCCCGGAAGCCTGCGCAGGGTGCAGGAGGAACGCGAGGCCACGGAGGTGCGGCAACGCGAGGTCATCGCCCAGTTGCAGCAGGCGCGGCTGGCGCTGAACGCCGCGCGCAATGCGGAGCGCGCCGGCCAGTCCGCACACCGCGCCTGGGTGAGCACGCGGCAGGCCACCACCGACCCGGCACAGGACGCCGAGCTGCTGCGGCGCACGCGCGAGCTCGATGCCTTGAAGGGGCGCGAACGCGACGCCGAGGGCGCGGTCGAACGCCTGGAAAAGCAGGAGCTCGACACCCACCAGAGCGTCGAACGCCTGCAGCAGCGTCAAACCGACCTGACGCGCAATGCCGACAACGCCTTTCAGCGGGCCCGCTTCTGGCAAGAGCTGCGCGTCTTCGGTGCCCGCCTGGCCCTGACGCTGCCGCTGCTGGTGTTGGGCGGCTGGATGCTGGCGCGCAAGCGCCAGAGCGATTACTGGCCGCTGTACCGCGGCTTCGTGCTGTTCGCCGCCTTCACCTTTTTCTTCGAGCTGGTGCCGTACCTGCCGAGCTACGGCGGCTATGTGCGCTACGCGGTGGGCATCGTCGCCACCGCCATCGCAGGCCACTACGTCATCAAGGCCATGCGCCGCTACCTGGCCAAGCGGCAGGAAGTGGAGCGCCAGACCGAGCTGCAGCGGCGCCAATCACTGACCACCGAAGCAGCCTTGAAGAAGATGTCCGCCAACGTGTGCCCCGGCTGCGAAAGATCGATCCTGACCACCGACAAGGCGCTGGCCAATTTCTGCGTGCATTGCGGCATGACGCTGTTCGACGCCTGCGGGCGCTGCCAGACGCGCAAGAACGTGTTCTTCCACTATTGCCCGAGCTGCGGCAGCGGTGCGACACCCGCGGCCTCGGGGCCGCCCGCCTGAGCACGGGCCGCTGCACCCAGCATCCACCACCCTTGGAGGAGAACATCGATGGCCGACCTGCAAGCTGCACTCGCCACGCAATTGCGCAACATCCAGAGCCGCACCGGCCAGAGTCTGGCCCAGTTTCGCGACGTCATCGCTGCCAGCGGCCTCGTCAAGCACGGCGAGGTGCGCGCCATGCTGATGGAAAGGTTCGGGCTGGGCCATGGCGACGCCAACACCCTGGCCCATGCCGCGCGCGCCGCGGAAGCGACGCCCGCAACGGCAGGGCTACAGGACGCCGAACCGCTCGATGCCCTCTATACCGGACCCAAGGCGGTGCTGCGGCCGCTGCACGGGCAGGTGATGGCGGCAATCGAGGGCTTCGGCGTGTTCGAGATTGCGCCGAAAAAGGCCTACCTCAGCCTGCGCCGCAAGAAGCAGTTCGCCATGCTCGGCCCGGCCACCCAGACCCAGCTCGAGCTGGGGCTGAACGTCAGGGGCCTGCCACCGCATCCGCGCCTGAAGGTTGTGCCCCCGGGCGGCATGTGCGCGTACAAGGTGCGACTGTCGTCGGCGGCGGAGGTCGACGCAGAGTTGGTCGGTTGGTTGCGCAGGGCCTACGACGCGGCCGGCTGAGCCTCGAAGCGCTGGCAGTCCAACGCTCACACCAAATCGCGTTCAAAAAGTTAAATTTTCTACGATTTACCAGTCCGTTCGCCCTGAGGTATCGAAGGGCTTGCGCGGGGCTTCCTTCGATACCTCAGGACGATCGGAGTTACCTCAGCCCGAACGAACTTTTATGCTGTTGAACGCAAATGAGTATCAGGCGAACAAGCCGATGTCGCGGGCGCTGAAGTTGCCGATGCCGGGCACCACGCTTGCGAGGTCGCTGGCGCCCACGCCCATCCAGGTGGCCAGCGTGGCGGCGAGCTGGTCGACCGCCATCGTCGGCAGCATGCGGCCCTGACCCACGTCGTCGGGGCCGTCGTTGCCCGGCACCGGGGCCTGACCGTGGAAGCGCTGGCCGCGCACCGCACCACCGAAGGCGAAGTGGAAACTGCCCCAGCCATGGTCGGAGCCGTCGCCGTTGGAGCTGAGCGTGCGGCCGAAATCCGACGCGGTGAACGTGGTGACCTGCGACGACACGCCCAGCTCGATCGTCGCAGCGTCGAAGGCCGCGAGCGCCGGGCCCACCTGGGCCAGCAGGGCCGGATGGTCGGTGGCCAGGTTGTCGTGGTTGTCGAAGCCGCCGATGCTGACGAAGAACACCTGCCGCCGCGCGCCGAGCGGGTTGCGTGCGGCGATCATGCGCGCCACCATCGCGAGCTGGCCCGCCAGCGGCGTGGCCGGAAACACGGTGGCCAGCGGCGCCTGGCCCGCCAAGGCGGTGCCGAGCGCGCCATGGGCATCGATCGATCGCTGCACCACGCGCGCATGCTCGCGCTCGAACAGGTTGGCGCCGGGCGCGGACGTGATCAGGCTGCGCAGGGCCTGCGCGGCCGCGCTGGAACCGTACAGCGTGTTGCCGATGCCGTTGATCGGCACGGACCCGTTGCTCGTCACCTGGTACTGCACGGCGCTGCGTCCGGACAGGTAGATCGCGTTCCCCGCGACGCTGACTGCGGTGAAGGTCGACTGGCCGTTGCCGGCCGCGAACAGGTCGCCAATCCGCCCGCCCCAGCCCGACAACGCGCCCTCCGGGTTGCTCGCCTGCCAGACCGACTGCTGGTCGTTGTGCGAGAAAAGCTTGGGCGGCAGCGGCACCGAACGTGCGGCGTATTGCGCCTTGCTGGTCGGCACCACCAGCGGGCCGACGTTCAACAGCACCCCCAGCCGGCCGGCATCGAACACCGGTTTCAGCGCGGCGAGCTCGGGCGCCAGCGCGTACTGGCGGCCGTTGGCCAGCGCGAGGGCCGGCGCCAGGGCGGTCGGGCCGAGTGCCGCGAGCGGCGTGGCCAGGCCGCCGCGCAGCGCGGCGTAGCTGGCGTGGGTGGGTGCGTCGAACGGCACCAGGGTGTTGCCGTGGTCGTTGCCGCCGTAGAAGAACACGCAGACCAGGGCCTTGTAGTCGCCGGCCGACTGCGCCGCGGCTTCGCCGATGGCGGCCAGGTTCAGCGCCCAGGGTGCCGCACTGCCGGCCAGCGACAGGGCCGAGCTGCGTTTGAGGAACTCGCGGCGCGATGCATCGGGACGGGTCATCGTGGGGCTCCTCACTTCAAGGCCAGGTAGTCGGGCGCGGCCAGCGTCAGCAGCATCGCAGCCTGCACGCGGCGTTGCTGGTCGGTGGCGGTGGCCGCAGGCATGGCGGCCAGTGCGTCGCGGATCAGCACGACGCGCGAGGCGACGAGTTGGCCGCAGGCCAGCACCAGGTTGGCCTCGTCGGCCAGGGCCGCGGCATCCGGCGCCAGGGCGAGCCACGCGCTGTAGTCCGGTCGCACGTCGGAGCCCAAGATGCCGTTCGTGGCCGTGCTGGTGATGCCGATGGCCGTCTGCATGAAGTTCAGGTAGCCGGCCACCGACGATTCGGTGGTGATCTGGAATTCGGGCGCCACGTCGGCCGCCGTGGCCAGCGCGGTGTTGGGCGGCACGTAGCCGGGGCGGTAGAAATTGAACACCGAAGGCGAATGCAGGGGGCTCTGGCCGAGCCGTGTGGCCGGGTCCGACAGGTTGCCCAGGCGCCATTGACCCGAGGCCGAGGCCACGTTCGAAGCGCGCGCCCATTGCGTGAACCGCAACACCGGCTCGCGCAGCTTGCCGGCGCCGGGGTCGGCCCGCGCAGCCGCCATGTCGCGCGCCTCGGCGTCGAGCAGCAAGGCGCGCAGCACGGCTTTCAGGTTGCCGCGCACGCCCGTGCCATCGTTGGCGAAGACAGCGGCCACGCGCCCCACGTAGGCGGGACTCGGGTTGCTGGTCACCAGGCGCTGGATCAGCTGGCGCCCGATGAAGGGGCCGACGTTGGGATGGTTGAAGAGCGTGTCGAGCGCCACGCGCAGGCTGTCGACCGCGCTGGTGTTGGCTGCCACCGTGGTGCCGAGGAAGAGCTTGCTGCCGCTCTCGTGGCGGCTGGCCGTGGCAACCATCGGTGTCGTCACGCTGGCCGCCGTGTCGGTGGCGCTGCTGGCGTAGTCCCAGCCGGT
>JAABTC010000124.1 GCA_011390055.1 Burkholderiales bacterium
GATCAGCATCACGCGCAAAAGCACCAGCGAGATCAAGCAGGCTGACGCTTCGGGCAAGGCCCGCACCATCCAGGTCGAAGTGCGCAAGAAGCGCACCTTCGTCAAGCGTGACGATGCGCCGGCCGCCGACGAGCCGATCGTGCCCGCGGTGCCGCAGATCGACGAAGCCGAGCTGCAGCGGCGCGCCGAAGAAGCGCGCCAGCATGCCGAGCTGCTGCGCCGCCAGGAAGAGGAGATGGCCGAGAAGCGCCGCTTGCGCGAAGAGCAGGAGCAGCGCGACCGCGATGCCGCCGAAGCGCGTGCACAGGCCGCCGTTGACAAGGCCGCCAGTGAAATTGCCGCCAGCGCGTTGTTGGCACAGCAGCCGCAAACCAAGGCGGCTGCCGCGGCTGCCGCAGCTGCCGCGGCTGCTGCTGCTGCGAAAGACGCGGCCGCGTCGCCCGCCGAGGCGGTCAAGCCCGTGCTGCGTGTGGTCAAGGCGGTCGAGACCGAAGCGGCCGAGAAGCAGAAGCAGGCTGATCTTGAGCGCCGCCGCAAGGTGGCCGAGACCGAGGCTGCCGCGATCCGCGCGATGATGAACGCGCCCAAGCGCGTGATGATCGCCAAGAAGCCCGAAGAGCCGAAGCCCGCCGAGGCGGTGGCCATCAAGGGCACGATCCACAAGCCGGCGGCCAAGCCCGGTGCGCCCGGCGCGGCCGTGGCCAAGCCCGGCGACAAGAAGTCGGTCAAATCCGAGAAGCTCTCGTCGAGCTGGGCCGACGACGCCGCCAAGAAGCGAGCGCTGAAGACGCGTGGCGACACCGGTGGCGGCAACCGTCCGGGCTGGCGTGCCCCGAAGGGCGGCCGTGGCCGCGGCGACCGCAGCGACAGCAACGGCTCGACCTACGTCGCCCCGACCGAGGCGGTGATCCAGGAAGTGCACGTGCCCGAGACGATCACGGTGGCCGACCTGGCGCACAAGATGAGCATCAAGGCCAGCGAAGTCGTCAAGCAGTTGATGAAGCTGGGCCAGATGGTCACGATCAACCAGTCGCTGGACCAGGAGACGGCGATGATCCTGGTCGAGGAAATGGGCCACAAGGCGTTCCCGGCCAAGCTCGACGACCCGGAGGCGTTCACCGAGGAAGAGGAAGCCGCGTCGACGGCCGAACATCTGCCGAGAGCGCCGGTGGTCACCGTCATGGGCCACGTCGACCATGGCAAGACCTCGCTGCTCGACTACATCCGCAGCAAGCGCGTGGCCGCGGGCGAAGCCGGTGGCATCACCCAGCACATCGGTGCGTACCACGTGGAAACGCCGCGCGGGATGATCACCTTCCTCGACACCCCGGGACACGCGGCGTTCACGGCGATGCGGGCGCGGGGTGCGAAAGCCACCGACATCGTGATCCTGGTGGTGGCCGCCGACGACGGCGTGATGCCGCAGACCAAGGAAGCCATCGCCCATGCCAAGGCGGCGGGGGTTCCGATCGTGGTCGCGATGAACAAGATCGACAAGCCCGACGCGAACACCGAACGCCTGAAGAGCGAGCTGGTGGCCGAACAGGTGGTGCCGGAAGATTTCGGCGGCGATTCGCCGTTCGTGCCGGTGTCCGCCAAGACCGGGCAGGGCATCGACACGCTGCTCGAGCAGGTGCTGTTGCAGGCCGAGGTGCTGGAGCTGCGCGCGCCCAAGGAGGCGATGGCCAAGGGCATCGTGATCGAAGCCCAGCTCGACAAGGGTCGCGGCCCGGTCGCCACGGTGCTGATCCAGTCGGGCACCCTCAAGCGCGGCGACATCGTGCTGGCGGGCTCGAGCTACGGCCGCGTCCGCGCCATGCTCGACGAAGACGGCAAGGCGATCACCGAAGCCGGCCCCTCGATCCCGGTCGAGATCCAGGGCCTGACCGAGGTGCCTCGCGCGGGCGACGATTTCATGGTCATGTCCGACGAGCGTCGGGCACGCGAGATCGCCACCTTCCGCCAGGGCAAGTACCGCGACGTCAAGCTGGCCAAGCAGCAGGCGGCCAAGCTCGGCGACGTGTTCGAGAACATCGGCGCGGGCGCAGCGCAGACGCTGTCGCTGATCATCAAGGCCGACGTGCAGGGCTCGCAGGAAGCGCTGGCGCAGTCGCTGGTCAAGCTGTCGACCGGGGAGGTCAAGGTGCAGATCGTGCACGCCGCGGTGGGTGGCATCAGCGAAAGCGACATCAACCTCGCGATTGCGGCCAAGGCGGTCATCGTCGGCTTCAACGTGCGTGCCGATGCGAACGCGCGCAAGCTGGGCGAGAACAACGGCGTCGACATCCGCTACTACAACATCATCTACGACGCGGTCGACGAGATGAAGGCCGCGATGACCGGCATGCTGGCGCCCGAGCAGAAGGAAGAGATCATCGGCACGGCCGAGATCCGCACCGTGTTCGTGGCCAGCAAGATCGGCACGGTGGCCGGCAGCATGATCACGGCGGGCCATGTCACGCGCAACGCGCGTTTCCGCCTGCTGCGCGAGAACGTGGTGATCTACACCGGCGAAGTCGAGTCCTTGAAGCGCATGAAGGACGATGTGCGCGACGTCAAGGAAGGCTTCGAGTGCGGCATCAAGCTGAAGAACTACAACGACATCGTTGCCGGCGACCAGCTCGAGTTCTTCGAAGTGAAGGAAGTCGCTCGCACCTTGTAGTGCGGAGTTCGCCTCACCCGAGCCAACCCCGCCCACTGCAAAGTCGGCGGGGTTCGTTCTTTCCGGAGCGCCCCATGTCACGCCACAAAAAAGCCATCCCGAACCGCAGCTTCCGCGTCGCCGATCAGATCCAGCGCGATGTGGCGGGGCTCGTGCGCGAGTTGAAGGACCCGCGCATCGGCATGATCACGATCACCGGCGTGGACGTGACGCCCGACTACGCGCACGCGACGATCCGCTTCTCGCTGCTGGTGGGCGACAAGGAAGCCTGCCAGACGGCCTTGAATGAGGCCGCGGGCTTCGTGCGCAACGGCCTGTTCAAGCGCCTGCAGATCCACACGGTGCCGACCCTGCACTTCGAGTTCGACCGCACCACCGAGCGTGCGCTCGAGCTGTCCGACCTCATCAACCGCGCCAACGCGTCGCGGGCGCTGGACGACTGATGCAGCGGAATCGCATCGTCAGGCGTGCCGTCCACGGCGTGCTGCTGCTCGACAAGCCGCTTGGCCTGTCGAGCAACGATGCCTTGCAGAAGGCCAAGCGCTTCTATCGCGCCGAGAAGGCCGGCCACACCGGCACGCTCGACCCGCTGGCCTCGGGCTTGCTGCCGCTGTGCTTCGGCGCCGCGACGAAGTTCTCGCAGGCCAGCCTGGACGCCGACAAGCGCTACACCGCGACCTTGACGCTCGGCCAGACGACGACCACCGGCGACCTCGAGGGATCGCTGGTCGAAGAGCGACCCGTCGAGCTCGCGCACGCCGACATCGACGCCGTCTGCCGGCGTTTCACCGGCCCGTTGGCGCAGCGACCGCCGATGCACTCCGCCCTCAAGCATGAGGGCAGGGCGCTGTACGAGTACGCGCGGCAAGGCATCGAAGTCGAGCGCGCCGAGCGCAGCATCGTGGTTCACCGCCTCGATGTGCTCGACTGGCGGGCTGAGACTTTGGTGATCGACGTGACCTGCAGCAAAGGGACCTACATCCGCACGCTGGCCGAAGACATCGGCCAGGCGCTCGGTTGCGGCGCGCACCTGGCCGCGCTGCGGCGCACCGGCAGCGGCGCGCTCGACCTGGCCGACGCGCTCACGCTGGACGACCTCGCGGCACTCGACGAAGCCGCGCGCGACGCGGTGCTGCTGCCGCCCGATGCGCTGCTGGCCGACTGGACCGCGCTGCGCCTGGCCGCCGACGAAGCCGGCCGCTTCCTCACCGGCTTGCGCCGCCGCATCGATGCGCCCGACAACGCGCGCGTGCGCGTCTACGGGCCCGAACCCAAGGCGCTGCTCGGCGCCGCCCACATCACCGCCGGCGAATTGATTCCCGACCGGCTGCTGAGTCCTGCCGAATTGCAGGGCCTGCTCGATTCCTGAAGAAACCGAAGACCACCATGATCCGACCCATCCGCAACATTGCCATCATCGCCCACGTCGACCACGGCAAGACCACCCTCGTCGACCAGCTCCTGCGCCAGAGCGGCACCTTCCGCGAGAACGAGAAGGTGGCCGAGCGCGTGATGGACAGCAACGATCTGGAGCGCGAGCGCGGCATCACGATCCTGGCCAAGAACTGCGCCATCGAGTGGAAGGGCACCCACATCAACATCGTCGACACCCCCGGCCACGCCGACTTCGGCGGCGAGGTCGAGCGCGTGCTGTCGATGGTCGACAGCGTGCTGCTGCTGGTCGATGCGGTCGAAGGCCCGATGCCGCAGACGCGCTTCGTGACCAAGAAGGCGCTGGCCTTGGGCCTGAAGCCCATCGTCGTCGTCAACAAGGTCGACCGCCCTGGCGCACGGCCCGACTACGTCATCAATGCCACCTTCGACCTGTTCGACAAGCTGCATGCCACCGAGGCCCAGCTCGACTTCCCGGTGATCTACGCCTCGGGCTTGAACGGCTGGGCCACGCTCGAGCCGGGCGTGGTCGGCACCGACCTGGCGCCGATGTTCGACGCCATGCTCGAGCATGTGCCGGCGCACGAGGGCGAGCCCGACGCGCCGCTGCAGCTGCAGATCTGCTCGCTCGACTACTCGACCTACGTCGGGCGGATCGGCATCGGCCGCGTCAACCAAGGCACTTTGAAGCCGATGCAGGAGGTGGCGCTGTACAGCGGCCCCGACAGCACGCCGATCAAGGCGCGCGTCAACCAGGTGCTGAAGTTCGAAGGCCTGGAGCGCAAGCCCGCCGACAGCGCCGGCCCCGGCGACATCGTGCTGATCAACGGCATCGAGGGCATCGGCATCGGCGTGACGTTGACCGACCTCGAGAACCCGTTGCCGCTGCCGATGCTGACGATCGACGAGCCGACGCTGACGATGAACTTCTGTGTCAACAACTCGCCGCTGGCCGGCCGGGAAGGCAAGTTCGTCACCAGCCGTCAGTTGCGCGACCGGCTCGAGCGTGAGCTGCAAAGCAACGTGGCACTGCGCTACAAGGACACCGACGAAGACGGCATCTACGAAGTTTCGGGCCGCGGCGAGCTGCACCTGACGATCCTGCTCGAGACGATGCGCCGCGAGGGCTTCGAGCTGGCGGTGAGCAAGCCGCGCGTGGTCTTCCACGAGGTGAACGGTGAAAAGCACGAGCCGATCGAGCTGGTCACTGCCGACGTCGAAGACAGCCACCAGGGCGCCGTGATGCAGGCCCTGGGCGAGCGCAAGGCCGAGCTGGTCAACATGGAGTCCGACGGCATGGGCCGGGTGCGCCTGGAGTACCGCATCCCGGCGCGCGGGCTGATCGGCTTCTCCAATGAGTTCATGAACCTGACCCGCGGCACCGGGCTGATCAGCAACATCTTCGACGGCTACGAGGCTTTCAAGGGCGACATCGCCGGACGCAAGAACGGCGTGCTGATCAGCCAGGACAACGGCGAGATCGTGACCTACGCGCTGGGCAAGCTCGACGACCGCGGCCGCATGTTCGTGCGCGCCGGCGACCCGGTCTACGAAGGCATGCTGGTGGGCATCCACAGCCGCGACAACGACCTGGTGGTCAACGCGGTGCGCGCCAAGCAGCTCACCAACTTCCGCGTCAGCGGCAAGGAAGACGCGATCAAGATCACGCCGGCGATCGACCTGACGCTCGAGTACGCCGTCGAGTTCATCGAGGACGACGAGCTGGTCGAAATTACACCGAAGAGCATTCGGCTTCGCAAGCGTTTCCTCAAGGAACACGATCGCAAGCGCGCGTCTCG
>JAABTC010000125.1 GCA_011390055.1 Burkholderiales bacterium
CACACAGGCGGCCTACGTGATCGGCCTCGGCCTGCAGGACGCCTTGCGCCACTGCGTCCCCGATCTGGCCGCGGACCAGTACCCGGCCCTGGGCCTGCGCTACCGCCACCACTACTTCGCGCGCCAGCACGAGCTGTCGATGTTCGACGGCACGCTGGCGATGCTGCAGGCGCTGAAGGCGCGTGGCCATGCGCTGGCGGTGGCCACCGGCAAGGGCCGCCGCGGCCTGGACGAAGCGCTGGCGCATGCCCAACTGCGCGGCCTCTTCGATGCCACCCGCACCGCCGACGAGACCGCCTCCAAGCCCGATCCGCGCATGCTCAACGAGCTGATGGGCGAGCTCGGCGTGGCGCCGACCCGCACCTTGATGATCGGCGACACCACGCACGACCTGCTGCTGGCGCGCAACGCCGGCACGCCGCGCGTGGCGGTGAGCTACGGCGCGCACGAACCCGAGGCCTTCGCGGCCTACACGCCGCTCGCGGTGGCGCACTCGACGCGCGAGTTGCACGACTGGCTGCTGGCGCATGGCTGATGCAGACCCGCGCGCCGATGCGCAAGCCCTGTGCCGCGCCGACGAGCTGGTCGAGCGCGGCAAGGCGGTCGTCTTCGACGTCGTGCTGTGGCGCCAGCCGGCCCGCGCCTTCGCATTGCGCTTCGACGGCCGGGTGGTGGCCTACATCAACCGCTGCGCCCATGTGCCGACCGAGATGGACTGGCAGCCCGGTGAATTCCTCGATGCCGACAAGCGCTACATCATCTGCTCGATCCATGGGGCCACCTACGAGCCGGCCAGCGGCCGTTGCGTCGCTGGCCCTTGCCCGCGCGGCCGGCTGATGCCCGTCGAAGTGAGCGAGCAGGGTGGTGAGGTGTCTTGGTATCCTTCCCGCGACATTGCACCGCTGTCGTTCGACGACGACGGTGCGCCCTTTGCAAGCCGAGTGCCCGCAGCATGACCACCCCCCACGAGCCGCCATTCCAGGCCACCCAACCGCCTCCGACGCCCGCACCGTCGCCCGCCGCCGCGGCGGCGCCGCTGTCGCTCGCCGCGGGTCATGAATCGACGCTGGAACAGCTCGGGCGCGTCCTGCTGGCCGAGCGGCGCACCGAACGCCGCTGGCGCATCTTCTTCCGGCTGGCCTGGATGGGCATCGTGCTGGCGCTGATGTGGGCCCTGCTCGTGGCGCGCAACAACGTCACCGCGCCGAGCGGCCCGCACACCGCGCTGGTCGAGGTGCGCGGCGAGATCGCTTCGGAAAGCGAAGCCAATGCCGAGGACCTGGTGTCCGCGCTGAAGAGCGCTTTCGAAGACTCCAGCGCGCAGGCTGTCGTGCTGCGCATCAACTCACCCGGCGGCAGCCCGGTGCAGGCCGGCATCGTCAACGACGAAATCCGCCGACTCAAGGCCTTGCACAAGAAGAAGGTGTATGCCGTGGTCGAGGAAATGTGCGCCTCGGGTGCTTACTACATCGCCGTGGCCGCCGACGAGATCTACGTCGACAAGGCCAGCATCGTCGGCTCGATCGGTGTCTTGATGGACGGCTTCGGCTTCACCGGCACGTTGGACAAGCTGGGCGTCGAGAGGCGCCTGCTGACCGCCGGCGACAACAAGGGCATGCTCGACCCGTTCTCGCCGCAGGACCCGAAGCAGGTGGCCCTGGCCCAGGCGATGATCGACCAGATCCACCAGCAGTTCATCAAGGTCGTCAAAGAGGGCCGTGGCACGCGCCTGAAGGAAACCCCCGACACCTTCTCGGGCCTGTTCTGGAACGGCGAAGAGGCCGTGCGCCAGGGCCTGGTCGACCGCATCGGCAACCTCGATTACGTGGCCCGCGAAGTCGTCAAGGCCGAGGAAATCATCGACTACACACCGCACGACAACGTGGCCGAACGCCTGGCCAAGCGCTTCGGCGCGTCGATCGGTCAGGGCGCCGTGAAGGCGCTGCGCGAGTTGTCGCCGCTGCGTTGATGGCGCCGACCTCCGAGGAGGGCGGGCCTGGAGCGGCCGAGCGTTGGGCCGTCGCTCCTCAGTACCTGATGCCCAAGCAGGCGATGACGGCGTTCGCCGGCGTCGTCGCCAACTGGCGCGGCGGCGCCCGCACCACCGAGATCATCCGGCGCTTCGTCGCGAAGTACGGTGTCGACATGGGCGAGGCGGCCGAGCCCGACATCACCCGCTACGCCAGCTTCAATGACTTCTTCACCCGCGCCCTCAAGCCCGGCGTGCGGCCGCTGGCGCCGAGTGCGCTGGTGAGCCCGGTGGACGGCGCGGTGAGCCAGTGCGGTGCGATTGCAGGCGATGCTGGCGACCAGATCTTCCAGGCCAAGGGCCATCGCTACAGCACCACGGCCCTGGTGGGCGGGGACGCCGGCCTGGCCGCGCCGTTCGCCGGCGGGCATTTCGCCACGCTGTACTTGAGCCCGAAGGATTACCACCGCATCCACATGCCGTGCGCCGGGCGCTTGACGCGGATGGTGCACGTGCCAGGGGATCTGTTCTCCGTCAACCCGGTCACGGCGCGCGGCGTGCCGGGCCTCTTTGCCCGCAACGAGCGCGTGGTCTGCGCCTTCGAAGGCGAGGCCGGGCCATGGATTCTGGTGCTGGTGGGCGCCACCATCGTCGGCAGCATGGCCACCGTGTGGCACGGCGTCGTGAATCCGCCGCGTACCGGCCGCCTGCGCGAGTGGCGCTACGAGCGCGCTTCGGAGCGGGTGGTGTTGGCGCAGGGCGAAGAGATGGGCCGCTTCCTGCTGGGCTCGACCGTGGTGATGTTGTTCCCGCCCGGGCCGCTGCGCTTCAACCCCGCGTGGAAGCCAGGGTCACCGATCCGCCTGGGTGAATCGATGGCCACGCGGGACGAGGCTCAGGCTGCGGGAATGCGCAGCAGCTGACCCGGGTAGATCTTGTCCGGGTGCGACAGCATCGGCTTGTTGGCTTCGAAGATCGCCGGGTACTTGTTCGCGTCGCCGTAGAACTTCTTCGCGATCTTCGACAGGTTGTCGCCGCTGACCACCGTGTGCCACTGCGACTCGGGTTCGGGCGTGGTGACCACCAGCATGTCGTTGACCGAAGCCACGCCCGCCACGTTGCCGCAGCACAGCAGCACCTTCTCCTTGGTGGCCTGGTCGGGCACCGTGCCCGCGACCGTGACCGCACCGCTGTTGGCATCGAACTGGATGTCCAGTGCGCTGACCGACAAGCCCTGCGTGTGGATGTATTTCTCGATCGCTTCGCCGGCCGCAGCGCTCATGGCCGCCACGTTTTCCGGCGTCGGCGCTGCCTTGACCGCCTCTTGCGCGGCCTTGGCCTGCCCGATCCCGAACAGTTTTTCGCCCGCATCCTTGATGAACGACATCAGCCCCATGGTGGACTCCAGAAATGAAATTGAGAGGAAGATGATCCTAGCCGGTGAACTACCGATTCCGCTCACAAAAGGCTGTCGCAGAATGTTCGCAGGCGCACCGACCGCCTGTTGGAGCTGATGTTATGGAACGACGCAACCCGAGTGCCACCAGCCTGCAGCCGCACCAGCTGGTTCGACGAACCGTGGCGCTCGTGCTCGCGGGTGGGCGCGGCTCGCGCCTGAAGCAACTCACCGACAAGCGCGCCAAGCCGGCGGTGTACTTCGGCGGCAAGTTCCGCATCGTCGATTTCGCGCTGTCCAACTGCGTCAACTCGGGCATCCGCCGCATCGGCGTGGTCACGCAGTACAAGA
Source organism: Burkholderiales bacterium (assembly GCA_011390055.1). Lineage (GTDB taxonomy): Bacteria > Pseudomonadota > Gammaproteobacteria > Burkholderiales > Burkholderiaceae_C > CADEEN01. The sequence continues at coordinate 3,717 of JAABTC010000125.1, forward strand.
GCCATTCGCTGTTGCGCCACATCCAGCGCGGCTGGAGTTTCCTGCGTGCCGAGATGAACGAGACGGTCGACCTGATGCCGGCGCAGCAGCGCGTCAACGAAGAGCACTGGTACCGCGGCACCGCCGACGCGGTCTACCAGAACCTGGACATCGTCGAATCCACGCACCCCGAGTACATCGTCGTGCTGGCTGGCGACCACGTCTACAAGATGGACTACTCGCTGATGCTCGAGGACCACGTGCTGCACGGTTCGGGCTGCACGGTGGGGTGCATCGAGGTGGCGCGCGAGGAGGCGCGCGCTTTCGGGGTGATGGCGATCGACACCGAACGCCGAATCACGAGCTTCGTCGAGAAGCCAGCCGACCCGCCGCCGATGCCGGACAACCCGGCGCTTTCGCTGGCCAGCATGGGCATCTACGTCTTCGATGCCGCCTACCTGTACCAGCTGCTCGAAGAAGACCTCGCCAACCCGGCGTCGAGCCATGACTTCGGCAAGGACGTGATCCCGCGCGCCGTGAGCCAGGGGCGCGCGCTGGCGCATCCGTTCAGCATGAGCTGCATCGTCAACCCGAACGGCGCGCCGCCGTACTGGCGCGACGTCGGCACCATCGATGCGTTCTGGGAGGCCAACCTCGACCTGGCCTCGATCGACCCTGAGCTCGACATCTACGACACCGAGTGGCCGATCTGGACCCACCAGCGCCAGCTGCCGCCGGCCAAGTTCATCCCCAACCACGACGGGTCGCACGGCGTGGCCGTCAACACCATCGTCTCGGGCGGCTGCATCGTCAGCGGATCGCAGATCACCAGTGCGGTCTTCTTCTCCAACGTGCGCGTGCATTCCTACTGCACCATCGACCAGGCCGTGGTGCTTCCGGGTGTCACGATCGCAAGGCACTGCCGCCTGCGCAAGGTCGTGCTCGACCGCGGCTGCAAACTGCCCGAAGGCCTGGTGGTCGGCGAAGATGCCGTGCTGGATGCCGCGCGCTTCGAGCGCAGCGAAGGCGGCGTCGTGCTGATCACGCGCGACATGCTCGCGCGGCTGTGAAGACCCCACGCGCCGCGCCGCGCGGCCACGCCGCGCTGCGCGTGCTGCAGGTCGGGGCCGAGGTCTTTCCGCTGTTGAAGACGGGCGGCCTGGCCGACGTGCTGGGCGCCCTGCCCGCCGCGTTGCGACGGGCCGGCGCCGACGCCCGGCTGCTGCTGCCCGGCTTCCCGGCGTTGACCGGCGCGCTGCGTGCACGTCGCACGGTCGGCGCGTTGCCGGCGCCCTGGGGCGGCGCGCCGGCGCAGCTGGTCGCGGGGACCTTCGATCTGCCGTCACTCGCCGGCGTGCCGATCTACCTGGTGTGCGACGACGCGCTGTATGCGCGCAGCGGCTCGCCCTACGCCGATGCGGCTGGCATGGCCTATGCCGACAACCACCGCCGCTTCGCGCTGCTGGGCCTGGCCGCGGGGCGCCTGGCGCACGGGCTCGACGCGCGGTGGCGCGCGCAGGTCGTGCACGCGCACGATTGGCATGCCGGGTTGGCGCCGGCCTACCTGGCGCTGGATCCTCCCGCCGGGGCACACCGCACGTCGAGTGTCTACACCGTGCACAACCTGGCGTTTCAAGGATTGTTCCCGCCCGCGTGTTTCGCCGAGCTGGGTCTGCCGGCCAGGGCCTTCGACGTGCAGGGGCTCGAGTTCCATGGCCAGCTTTCGTTCATGAAGGCGGGCCTGCACTATGCCGACCGCATCACGACCGTCAGCCCCACCTACGCGCGCGAGATCCAGCAGCCGGAACTGGGCGCCGGGCTCGACGGCCTGCTCGGCGAGCGCAGTGCGGTGTTGTCGGGCATCCTGAACGGGGTCGACCCTTCGGTCTGGAACCCGTCGACCGACCAGGCGATCGCGCGCACCTACGACGCCGGGCGCATGGCGGGCAAGGCTGTCTGCAAGGCCGCGCTGCAACGCGAGTGCGGTCTGGCGGCGCAGACCGCTGCGCCGCTGTTCAGCGTGGTCAGCCGCCTGACCGAGCAGAAGGGCCTGCACTGGGTGGCCCAGGCGCTGCCGGCGATCGTCGAGCGCGGAGGGCAGCTGGTGGTGCTGGGCAGCGGCGACGCCTCGCTCGAAGCCGCCT
>JAABTC010000126.1 GCA_011390055.1 Burkholderiales bacterium
CGAACGCGAGCCAGCGGACGCGCGCAGCCGGCTCGACTTCCTGCTCGAGATGGCAGCCCGCGACTTCGACCTAGCACTGCAGCTGCACGGCAGCGGGGCCATCGTCAACACGCTCACCGCAGCCTTCGGCGCGCGGCTGAACGCCGGCTTCTGCACGCGCGGTGGCAGCGCCCCCGCGGCCGACGCTGCGCGCTTCGTGCCCTGGCCCGAGACGGGATCGGAAGTCGAACGCCTGCTGGCCTTGACCGACCACCTGGGGTTGTCGCGGCAGGGACTGCACCTGGACTTCCCGCTCGACGCAACCGACCGCGCCCAGGCGAACCTCCTGCTGCAGGAGGAGCCAGGCAGCCACCGAAGCAGCGCGGGCACGCCGCGCTGGGTGCTGGTGCATCCGGGGTCGCAGGGGGCCTCGCAACGCTGGCCGGCCGAGCGCTTCGCCGCGCTGGCCGACCGCCTGGCCGCACAGGGTTGCCGCATTGCGCTGACCGGGTCGGCGGGCGAGGTCGAACGCACGCGCGCGGTCGCGACGGCGATGCAGTCGCCCGCCTTGGACCTGGCCGGCGCGACCACGTTGTGGAGCCTGGGCGCACTCGTCGAGCGCGCCAGCCTCGTGGTCAGCCACGACACCGACATGGCGCAGCTCGCGGCGGCGCTCGACACGCCGACCACGGTCATCGACCACGGCACCGACGTCGGCCAAGGGTGGTGAGATGAACGAAACCTTTTCCGGCGCCTGGTTGCCGTTGTGGATCCTCGTGGCCCCGATGCTGTTGGCGCTGCTCGACCTGGTGCGCACCCCCAAGCGCGTGCGCCCGCGCTGAGGGCACCCGCGGCGTGCAGGCACAGCGCTTGCCCCCACCAACCATGCGCCCCCAAGTTCGACCACCCGAGACCTTGCCGGAAGGTGGGGCGGCCCTGGCCGAGCGCCCGGCAACGGTCCCCTCACCGCCAGGCCCGCACCTGCTCGACGTGTCGATGTTCTGGGGCCCGACCGGTGGCGTGCGGCGCGTGCTGACGACCAAGCAAATGCTCTTCACCCGCCAGGGCTGGCGCCACACGCTGATGGCGCCCGGCGTCGTCGGGCACGAGCGCATCGACTGCGGCGGCGTACGCCTGCCGGCTTCGGGCGGCTACCGCGCCGTGTTGCGACGCCAGCATGCGGCCCGACTGATCGAACAGGCGCGGCCCGACATCGTCGAGGCTGCCGACCCCTACACGCTGGCATGGTCGGTGCTCGACGCGAGCCACCGCCTGGGCGTCCCGTCGGTGGCGTTCTGCCACAGCAACCTGCCGGCGCTGGCGGCCCGCTGGGCTGCTGGCCCGACAGGTGGACAGACGCGCCGCGCTGCGCTCGCCGCCCGCGTTGCCGGGCGCTACCTGGCACGCCTGTACGCCCGCTTCGACCTGGTCCTCGCGCCCAGCCATGGCATGGCGAAGCAGCTGCGCGAATGGGGCGTGCCCCGCGTGGCGCAGCAAGCGCTCGGTGTGGACACGACCGTTTTCACACCCAGCGCTGCGGATCCGGCCTGGCGCTGGTGCCTGGAGCAGAAGCTGCAGTTGCCGGCCGGCACGCGGGTGCTCGTCTACAGCGGCCGTTTTGCGGCCGAAAAAAACCTCCAGGTGCTCGCCGATGCGGTCGGCCTGCTGGGGCCGCGTTACGCCTTGCTGGCGATCGGCTCCGGCCCGTTGCCGCCGCGCGGCCCGGGCGTGCACCTGCTGCCGCCGGAAGCCGACAGCCGCCGCCTGGCGCGGCTGCTGGCCAGTTGCAACGCCTACGTGCATGCCGGGGACCAGGAAACTTTCGGCCTCGGCGTGCTGGAGGCGATGGCTTGCGGCACGCCGGTGGTGGGCAGCAGCGCGGGCGGCGTGGGCGAACTGGTGTCTGGCGCAGGCCATGGCGTCGACGGCCTGCGCGCGGCCGACTGGGCCTGCGCGATCGAAGCCAGCGTCGAGGGACCGCCGTCGGTTGCAACCGGGCTGGCCTTGCGCCGTGCCCGTGCCCACGACTGGGGCCGCATCTTCGAGCAGCTGTCGCAACGTTACATCGCGCTGTTGCGCCGGCATGCCTTGACAGCCATGCAGGCACAGCAGCTGGTGCATGGTGTGCCGGCCGCCTGGTTGCCCGAGGCCACCCCCTGCCCCACGGCGGCCGCCGCGGCTGCGGTCGTGTCGATGCAACGTTGATGCCGCTGCCGGGCAAGCGACGTCGGTCCCGCGTGGGCATGCTGCCGGAGCGGCGCTATGTCTGCGTGGTGCTGCACGACGTGGCGCCTGCGCGCTGGGCCGGCTGCACCCGCGTGCTGGCGCAACTGCGCGCGGTGGCGCGCGAGGTCGGCGTCGAGCTGCCGCTGTCGCTGCTGGTGGTGCCCGAGATGCATGGCGTGCCCGGCGCCTCGTCGCAGTACTTGCGCTGGCTGCACCGGCTGGCCAAGTCGGGCCATGAACTGGCGCTGCACGGCTACACCCACAGCGACGAGGGCCCGCCGCCGCGCAGTCTGGTGGAACGCCTGGTACGCGAGCGCTACACCGCCAGCGAAGGCGAGTTTTCGGCCCTCGACGAAGCGCAGGCGGCGGCCCGTTTGGTGCAAGGCAAGGCTTGGGCGCAACAACACGGCCTGCAGATGCCCGGCTTCGTCGCGCCTGCCTGGCTGCTCAGCGAAGCTGCGAGCCGGGCCGTGGCCGCGGCGGGGTTTCGCTACACCTGCACCTTGAACAAGATCATCGCGCTGCCGGGCGGCCAGTCGCTGCATGCGCCGAGCCTGGTTTTCAGCACCCGCTCGGGCTGGCGCCGCGGCCTGTCGCTCATTTGGAATCGCAACCTGGCCTGGCGCCAGCGCCAGGCCCCGTTGTTGCGATTCGAGTTGCATCCCCAGGACGCCGACCATCCGGACGTGCTGCGTTGCTGGTCGCAGTTGCTGGCCCAGGCCCTGCGCACGCGTCAGCCACTGCTGTTGCAGCAGGCCGCCGAGCTGGTGCGGCCGCCGGCGGCCGAACGCGCTCAGGACCCGCGCGTTCGCGGCCGCTGAAGCGCACGCAGCAGAAGCATGCTTGTTGATCGATCAGCGATGGAGGGCCCATGCGCCACTACCCCCACCCCTACAAGCCCGGCCGCGAACGCGGCGCGTTCGGCAGCGTGGTGCTGCTGCTGACCCTCGGTGCCCTGCTGGTGGGCAGCTGGCGTGTTTGCACGCGTCCCCGCCGGCACCCGCCGCTCAGCTGAGGCGCCGCTCGGCATGCGGGCCGCGGCGTCATCGCTTGCGCGCCGGCCCGGCCTGCAGGGCGAGCAACCGCTCGATCAGCGCCGAGGTGGACACGTGGCACACCCGCGGCACGGTGACGGTGCGTCCATCCCATTGCGCGAGCAGGCGGCTCTCTTCAAGCCGGGCCGTGTCGTCGGGGTCGCCCGCTTTGACGTACACCTGCGGCACCAGGGCGCGGATCAGCGCCAGCGGCTTGTCGTCGTCGAACAGCACGACCGCACTGACCGACGACAACGCGCCGACCACGCGGGCCCGGTCGACCGCGTTGTGGAGCGGCCGGCCGGCACCCTGACCGAGCCGGCGCGCCGACGCGTCGCTGTGGATGCCCACCACCAGCGATCGCCCGTGCCGACGTGCCTCGTCCAGACACGCCACGTGCCCGGCGTGCAGGATGTCGAAGACCCCGTCGGTGAACACCAACGGACGCGGCAGCTTGTCGCGCAAGCGGCTCAAGAGCGGGTCGACGAACTTGTCGGCCAGCGCGCTGTCGCTGTTTTGGACACTGAACATGGCAAGACTCTCCTGCAGCCCTGGAGGCAAGGCGTGTTCCCTGCGAACGCCCCGCGCCGGCACGAGCGCGCAAGGCTTGCAGCAAGACGCGCCGCAGCACGGGAACACCGCTTGCAGGGGTGGCCCATGCAAACCTACAAACAGACTTTCGAGCCCCCGTCGCCGTCGACCACCACGCCGGGCTTCGATACCTTGGTCGTCGGTGCGGGCTTTGCCGGCGCCGTGATGGCCGAGCGGCTGGCGACGCAGGCCGGACACCGTGTGCTGGTGGTCGACCAACGACCGCACATCGGCGGCAACGCCTACGACCGCCACGACGACGCCGGCCTGCTGGTCCACCCTTACGGGCCACACATTTTTCACACCAACTCCAACGAAGTGTTCGAGTACCTGTCGCGCTTCACGGCGTGGCGGCCGTACCAACACCGTGTGCTCGCGAGCGTCGACGGGTCCCTGTTGCCGATGCCGATCAACCTCGACACCGTCAACCGCCTGTACGGCTTGAAGCTCAGCGCGTTCGAGCTCGACGGCTTCTTCGCCTCGGTGGCCGAAAAGGTCGAAGCCGTGCGCACCTCCGAAGACGTGGTGGTGTCGCGCGTCGGCCGCGACCTCTACAACAAGTTCTTCCGCGGCTACACGCGCAAGCAATGGGGTCTGGACCCTTCGGAGCTCGACGCCAGCGTGACCGCGCGCGTGCCGACGCGAACCAACCGCGACGACCGCTACTTCACCGACACGCACCAGTCGATGCCGCTGCACGGCTACACCCGGATGTTCGAAGCGATGCTGCGGCATCCACGCATCCACGTGATGCTCGGCACCGACTACCGCGACATCGTCCACCTGGTGCCATGGAAGCGCATGGTCTACACCGGTCCGATCGACAGCTTCTTCGACCACCGCTTCGGCAAACTGCCCTACCGCAGCCTGCAGTTCGAACACGTCACGGTGGCGCCGCCTGCGCCCGGCGGCTTCGTGCAGACGGTCGGCACGGTGAACCACCCGAACGACCACCTCTACACGCGGGTCACCGAGTTCAAGCACCTGACCGGCCAGCAGCATGCACAGACCTCGCTGGTCTACGAACACCCGCGCAGCGAAGGCGACCCGTACTACCCGGTGCCGCGCGCAGAGAACACCGCCCTGTTCAAACGCTACGAGGCCCTGTCTGAACAGGTCAGCGACGTGACCTTCGTCGGTCGCCTGGCCAACTACAAGTACTACAACATGGACCAGGTGGTGGCGCAGGCGCTGGTGAGCTTCAAACGACTGCAGCAAACACCCGCACTGAACACGCCGGCAGGTGCAGCATGAGCATCGCGCCCTCCCCGCCGCCGCCGCCGTCCGCACCGGTGCCGGTGCCTGTGCCGCAACCCACGACACCCGAACCCGACAATGCGTCACAGGCGGGTGAAGAAGACCCGGGCGCCGCGCTCGAGGAACTCGGCGCTGCCGGCTTGCTCAGGACGCCGGCAGGTTCTTCCGTGGCGGAAAGCCCTGCGACGCCGGCCCCGGTCGCGCCTGCGGCGCCGACGACGAAGAAGCGGGCTGGGGCGTAGCCTTCGCGCCCAGGCCATCCGGTCCGGGCCGATCGCGCTGCGGCACCGGCGCCGCATCTTCGGACGTCACGGCCTTGTCCTTGCGCGAGCCGTGCTGGTGCGAGTAGACCCAGGTGAACTCCGCGCCCAGCAGGAAAATTTGCGCCGAGTAGTACACCCACAACAGCAGCACCACCAGCGAGCCGGCCGCGCCGAACGGCGAGGCCACCCCGCTGCGGCCGATGTACAGGCCGATCAGGAACTTGCCGACGGTGAACAGCAACGCCGTCAGCGCCGCGCCGACCCACACGTCGCGCCAGGCGATCTTCACGCGCGGGATCACCTTGTAGATCATTGCGAACATCACCGTGACGAGGCCGAAGCTGATGACCAGGTTGATGATCTGTGCCAGGAAGGCCTGCTCGCCGAACCACGGCCCCCACCACTTGCCGAGGGCCGACAAGCCCGCACTCAGCACCAGCGAAACCATCAACAGAAAGCCGATGCCC
>JAABTC010000127.1 GCA_011390055.1 Burkholderiales bacterium
CGCGCCGTGTGTCACGCCGTCGTGCAGGCGCAGCGGCGCTGCGTCGACGCCGCCGGCCCCGGCGGCGATGAACCAGGGCAGCAGGTGCTCGTCGGTCGGGTGCATGTCGACGGCGTGCGGCGCCAGGCTGCGGTAGGCCCACAGCGCCGGCCAGTCGCGCGCGGCGCTGCGCTCGGCGAACCAGCGCCGGAAGGCGGCGCTTTCGGCGATCTCGGGCTGGTCGACCGCGACCATCCCTGCACCACCGAAGACACGGCCGAGGTTGTGCGTGATGCTGCCGCTGCCGAACACGAGCACACCGTCATCGGCCAGCGATGACAAGGCCTGACCGAGCCTGAACTGCTCGTCCGGTGCCTGCGTGGGCAGCCAGGCCAGCGGCAGGACGGGCACGTCGGCCCCGGGCCAGGCATACCGCAGGGCGGTCCACAAGCCGTGGTCGAGCCCGCCGTCGTCGACCCGGTGGGCGGCGACGCCGGCCGCGCCCAGCAACGCTTGCACGCACGTGGCCAGTGCCGGCGCGCCCGGGGCGTCGTAGCGCAACGTGCGCAGGCGCGGATCGAAACCGCCGAAGTCGTACACCGCCGCATGCCGCTCGGCCGTCAGCAGCACCGGTGCGTGCGCCAGGCTGTGGGCCGACAGGCCGAGGATCGCGCGCGGGCGGCCGAACGTGGCATCGATGGCAGGGCCCAGGCGTTGCAGGAAGGCGCCCGCCTGCCCCGGATCGAGCGCGATCATCGGCGAGCCGTGCGAAACGAAGAGGCTGGGCAGGCGCAGGTGGGCTGTCATGTCTGGATTACACCGCGGGCGGTGCGAGCCCGGCGTTGCGACGCCTTGCACGCGGCGTGCACTGCCCCTGCATGCGCGAAGGCGGCGCTGATCGGGTAACGTGGAGCGATGTCCGCCTCCCGCCGCCCTTCGATCTGGTCCCTGGCCTGGCGCCAGACCCAACGTGACTTTCGTGCCGGCGAGTTGCGCCTGCTGCTGGTGGCGGTGACGCTGGCCGTGGCCTCGCTCACGGCGGTCGGCTTCTTCGCCGACCGCCTGGAGCGCGGCCTGGCGCGCGACGCGCGGCAGATGCTCGGCGGCGATGCGATCGTCGCCAGTGACCAGCCCACGCCGCAAGCCTTCGTCGACCAGGCCCGGCAGCGCGCGCTGTCGGTGGCCACCACCACCAGCTTTCCCAGCATGGCGCGCGCCTCCGAAGCGCAGGGCGGAGCGTCGAAGCTGGTCGCCGTGAAAGCCGTCAGCGACGCGTACCCGCTGCGCGGGCGCCTCAAGCTCAAGGACACGCCCAACGGCCGCACGCTCGACGCTGCGGGTGCGCCGGAGCGCGGCAACGTGTGGGTCGACCCCGGCCTGCTCGACGCGTTGCAGCTCAAGGTGGGCGATGCGCTGCTGCTCGGCGATGCCACGTTGAAGATCGCGCGGCTGGTGGCCGTCGAGCCCGACCGCGGCGCGGGCTTCATGAGCTTCGCGCCGCGTGTGATGCTCAACCATGCCGACCTGGCCGCGACCGGCCTCGTGCAGCCGGCCAGCCGCGTCAACTACCGGTTGGCCGTGGCGTCGCCGGCCGGCAACGACGCCGACGTGGCGGCCTTCGTGCGCTGGGCCGAGACGCAGGTGGAGCAGAAGGCGCTGCGCGGCGTGCGCATCGAGTCGATGGACTCGGGCCGCCCCGAGATGCAGCAGACGCTGGCGCGGGCCGAGAAGTTCCTGAACCTGGTGGCGCTGCTCGCCGCGCTGCTGGCGGCGGTGGCGGTGGCCATCGCCTCGCGCGACTTCGCGGCCGGCCACCTCGACGACTGCGCCATGCTGCGCGTGCTCGGCCAGCCGCAACGGTCGATCGCGGGGGCCTACACGCTCGAGTTCGGCCTGGTCGGCGCGGCGGCCAGCGCCGCAGGCGTGGCGGTCGGGCTGGCCGTGCACTACGTGTTCGTGTGGTTGCTGGCGGGGCTGGTGGCCGTCGAGCTGCCCGCACCCGGCGGCTGGCCTGCGTTGTTTGGTTTCGGGGTTGGTCTGACGTTGCTGCTGGGCTTCGGCCTGCCGCCGGTGCTGCAACTCGCGCGCGTGCCCCCGCTGCGCGTGATCCGGCGCGACGTCGGTGCCTTGAAGGGCAGCTCGCTGGCGGTGCTGGGCGCCGGCGCGCTCGGCTTCGCGGCCTTGCTGCTGGCGGTGTCCGCCGACCTCAAGCTGGGCCTGATCGCGGTCGGCGGCTTCGCGGCCGCGGCTGCGCTGTTCGCGTTGTCGTCGTGGCTGGCCGTGCTGCTGATCAAGCGCACGGTGCCCGAAGCCAACGCGCCGCGCTGGATGGTGCTGGCCACGCGCCAGATCGCCGCCCGGCCGGCCTTCGCGGTGCTTCAGGTGTCGGCGCTGGCCGTCGGCCTGCTGGCGCTGGTGTTGCTGGTCTTGCTGCGCACCGACCTCATTTCGAGCTGGCGCTCGGCCACACCGCCGGATGCGCCGGACCGTTTCGTGATCAACATCCAGCCCGACCAGAGCGCGGCCTTCCGCCAGACGCTGGACGATGCCGGCGTGCGCAACTACGACTGGTACCCGATGATCCGTGGCCGCCTGGTGGCCATCAACAACCGTCCGGTCACGCCCGAATCGTTCGCCGACGAGCGCGGCAAGCGGCTGGTCGAACGCGAGTTCAACCTCAGCCATGCGGCCGATCTGCCGGGCCACAACCGCGTTGTCGCCGGCACCTGGACCCCCAACGAGACCGACGGTGTGAGCGTCGAAGAAGGCCTGGCGACCACCCTCGGCCTGAAGCTCGGCGACCGTCTGCGCTTCGACATGGCTGGCGTGGCGCACGACGGCCGCATCACCAGCCTGCGCAAGGTCGACTGGGGCTCGATGCGCGTGAACTTCTTCGTGATGTTCCCGAATGCCGAGTTGCCGGGCCTGCCGGCCACCACCATCGCGGCTTTCCGGTCACCGGTGGCAGCTCCCACGGCGCCGGGCCAACCGAGCTTCGACAACACCCTGGCGCGCGACTTTCCCAACGTCACCACGGTCGACGTGTCCGCACAGATCGGCCAGGTGCAGCGGGTGCTCGACCAGGTGATCCGCGCGGTCGAGTTCCTGTTCGCTTTCACGTTGGCCGCGGGCCTGGTGGTGCTGTTCGCCGCGGTCACGGCGACCCGCGAAGCGCGCGCGCGCGAGTTCGCGGTGATGCGCGCCCTCGGCGCCAGCAGCCGCCTGCTGGCGCAGGTGCAACGCGCCGAGTTGTTGGGCGTGGGCGCGCTGGCCGGCGTGCTGGCCTCGCTGGCGGCCATGGCCGTGGGCTGGGGCCTGGCGCGCTACGCCTTCGAATTCCAGTGGACCGCGTCGTGGTGGGTGCCCCTGGCGGGCGGCGCCGCCGGTGCGCTGCTCGCGCTCGCGGCCGGCTGGTGGGGCCTGCGCGAGGTGTTGAGCCGGCCGGTGGTGCAGACCTTGCGGCAGGCGGCGATGGAGTAACCCCCACCTGAAGGTGCGGGCCCACCCCGGCGGGGAGGATTTCGGCGCCACCGCCGTTCAACCTGCTGGAAACTGATGGATTGCGCATGAAGCGATCGATCGGATGAAAAAAGAGCAACGGATAAAGTCCGACCATCCGCCAAGTCCCCACACCGTCTCTGCAGCCATGTCGCCCTCGCTTCGCCAACGCGGTCTGCGCGTGCTTCATCTCGAGGATTCGGAGTTCGACCACGAGCTCACCCTCGCGCACCTGCGCCAGGGCGATGGCCGCGAAGTGCACACGCTGCGGGTCGAGAGCGAAAGCGGCTTCCGCGCGGCGCTCGAGGAAGACTGGGACGCCATCGTCTCCGACTACAACCTGCCGGGCTTCTCGGGCCTCGCGGCGCTCGAGATCCTGAAGGCCAGCGGGCGCCTGCTGCCGTTCGTCATCGTCTCCGGCGAGATCGGCGAAGAGACCGCCGTGCAGGCGATGCGCAACGGCGCCAGCGACTACCTGCTCAAGAGCAACCTGGCGCGGCTTTCGCCGGCACTCGACCATGCGATCGAAGCCAACGAGACCCGGCGCGCGCGCCTGGCCGCCGACCGCGAACTGGCTGCGTCACGGCAGCAGCTCTCGGAGCTGGCCCAGCACCTGCAGACCAGCGTTGAGCGCGAACGCGCTGCGATCGCGCGCGAGATCCACGACGACGTCGGCGGTGCGCTGACGGCGTTGAACTTCGAGCTCAACTGGATCGCCCGCCACGTCCAGGCACCGGCGCTGCAGCAGAAGGTGCAGTCGGCCCTGGAGCTGGCCGCGCACGCCATGGAAGCCAGCCAGCGCGTGATGCACAACCTGCGTCCGGCGATCCTGGAGCAGGGGCTGGTGGCGGCGCTGCAATGGATGGCGCAGCGTTTCGAGAAGCGCACCGGCACCGAATGCCGCTTCCGCAGCAGCCACGAACACCTCGAGCTGCCGCGGGCGGTGGCGCTGGTGGCCTACCGCACGGTGCAGGAGGCGTTGACCAATGTCAGCAAGCATGCGCAGGCCGCCAAGGTGGCGATCGATCTGTCGCTCTCGCGCGGGGTGTTGTCGATCGAGGTGACCGACAACGGCTGCGGCCTGGCGCCCGATGCCCTGGTCAAGGCGCGCAGCTTTGGCATCCGCGGCCTGCACGAGCGCGCCGACACGGTGCGCGGCTGGGTCGAGCTGTCGAGTTCGGCCAGCGGCACCACCTTGATTCTGTCGGTGCCGGTGGGCAGCCGGGGCAACGAAGGGCTGGAGTCCGACACCGGTTTCGACCTCGAAGGCCACGACCCGTCGGCCTGGGAGTCGCCATGATCCGGGTCATCCTCTGCGACGACCATGCGCTGATCCGTCGCGGCATCCGCGAAACGCTGTCCGAGGCGGTCGACATCCGCGTCGTCGGCGAAGCGTCCGAGTATGGCGAGCTGCGCAGCCTGATGCGCAAGACCGATTGCGACGTGCTGGTGCTCGACATCAACCTGCCCGGGCGCAGCGGCCTGGACGTGCTGCATGTGCTGAAGGACGAAGGCCACCCGGTCAAGGTGCTGGTGGTCAGCATGTACCCCGAAGACCAGTACGCGATCCGCGCCTTGCGCGGCGGCGCGCAGGGCTACGTCAACAAGGCCGGCGATCCGCAGCTGATCGTGCACGCGGTGCGCACGGTGGCGCAGGGGCGCAAGTACGTCACGCCCGAGATCGCGCAGATGCTGGTGGAGAGCCTGAACGCGCCGTCGGTGCAGCAACTGCACGAAACCCTCTCGGACCGCGAGTTGCAGACCCTGACGATGATCGCTTCGGGCAAGCGGCTGTCGGACATCGCGCTCGAGTTGAGCCTGTCACCGAAGACCGTTTCGGTGTACCGCGCCCGCGTGCTGCAGAAGCTGGGCCTGGGCAACAATTCGGAGTTGACGGTCTACGCCATCCGCAACGGGCTGGTCGGCGAGTGAGGGCGTAGCCCAGGCGCTCAACGCAGCGTCGCGCGCCGGCGCACGCAGTCGAGGTAGGCATGGCCGTCGGGCGGCAGACCGCTGCGTTGCGAAGCCCAGACCATCTCGCCCAGGCACTCCATCGCCTGGTGCTGCGCCGCGTGGTCCGAGCCCAGCCGTGCGGACAGCAGCTCGATGGCCTGCCGGATGCCGTGCGGCTGGTCGATCGCGATCTGCTCGGTGAGCGTCAGGTGCATCGACAGGTGCAGGAAGGGGTTGGTCTGCCCGTCTTCGACGCGGTAGGTGCTGGCGAGCGCCGCCTGCACGTCGGCCAGCGCAGCGTGGTACTCGGGATGCTGGGCGATCCACCGGGCCGCCAGGGT
>JAABTC010000128.1 GCA_011390055.1 Burkholderiales bacterium
GACTTTGCCGACACGCAGTTGCGCTGCCTCTTCATCGCCGCCTGGCTGTTGCCGCTGTGGCAGGGCCTTGCGGCCTCGCGCGACGACGCCCTCGCCGCCATCGCCGGCAAGGCCGCCAAGGAAACCCGCTATCACCTGGCGCACGCCGCCGACTGGGTGGTGCGGCTGGGTGACGGCAGTGAAGAATCGACGCGCCGCATGCGCGCGGCGCTGGCGCGGGCCTGGCCGTATGTCGCCGAGTTCTTCGACGACGACGAAGTGGATGCATCCGCGGTCGACACCGGCCTGGGGCCGCGCTCAAGCACGCTGCAGGCGCCGTGGCTGCAGGCCGTGCGACCGGTCTTCGACGATGCGCAACTCGCCCTGCCTGCGCCGTCGGCCTTCCGCAGCCACGGCAAGCGCGGCGTGCACAGCGAGCACATGGGACCCTTGCTGGCCGAGATGCAGTCGCTGCAACGCGCCTTCCCCGGGGGGGTGTGGTGACGTCCGTCGCGGCAAGCACCCGCATCGCCGCGGCCTGGCAGGCCTTGCACGACGTCCCCGATCCGGAAGTGCCGGCGTTGTCGGTGGTCGACCTGGGCATCGTGCGCGAGATCGACGCAGCCGACGGCGGTGGCCTGCGGGTGGTGCTGACGCCCACCTACTCGGGCTGCCCGGCCACCGAAGCCATCGAAGCCGACATCCGCAGCGCACTCGAACGCAGGGGCCTCGGCCCGATACTGGTCCACCAGCGTCTGGCGCCGCCCTGGACCAGCGACTGGATCAGCACCGAAGGGCGCCGCAAGCTCTCGGCCTGCGGCATCGCGCCGCCACCCGAAACGGGTGCGGCGATCGTGCATGTCATCGCGCGCAATGTCGCCTGCCCACGCTGCGACAGTGCGCGCACCGAGCGCCTCTCGGTCTTCGGCAGCACGGCCTGCAAGTCGCTGTACCGTTGCCTGGCCTGTCGCGAGCCGTTCGAGTTCTTCAAGCCGATCTGAGTGCGATGACGGGCCTGCATTTTCATCCGCTGCGCGTTGCGCGCATCGTGGCCGACACCGACGAAGCCCGCATCGTGTCGTTCGAGGTCCCGGCCGAACTGCGCGACAGCTACGCGTTCCTGCCGGGCCAGTACCTCACGCTGCGCCGGCACGTCGGCGGCCAGGACCTGCGTCGCTCGTACTCGATCTGCGCCAGCCCCGACGACGGCGAATTGCGCGTGGGCGTGCGCAAGGTGCCCGGCGGCGCCTTCACCGGCTGGCTGCACGAGGCGCTGTGCGTGGGCGACCGGGTCGACACACTGCCGCCACAGGGCCGCTTTGTCGTCCCGGCCGCCAGCGGGCCCGTGCGCCATCTGCTGCTGGTGGCAGGCGGCTCGGGCATCACGCCGATGATCGGCATCGCGCGGCACGTGCTGGCACACGAGGCCGACGCGCGCATCACGCTCGTGTACGCCAACCGCAAGATGGCGAGCACGATGTTCAAGGAAGAGATCGAGGATCTGAAGAACCGCCATCTGGCGCGCTTCTCGCTCTTTGCGCTGTTCTCGCGCGAAGCGGTTGACTCGCCCTTGAACGCCGGCCGCCTCGACCCGGGCAAGATGGCCTTCCTGCTGCGCACCGTGATCGACGCCCGCGGCATCGACCATGCGTTCGTCTGCGGCCCGCACGGCATGAACGACGCCGTGCATCAGGCGCTGCTCGCCGCCGGCCTGGCGCCCGAACGCATCCACGTCGAGCGCTTCGGTGTGCCCCCTGCCGAGGCCGATGCACACGTGCACGACGTGCGGCCGGGCGATGCCGCCCAAGCGCGCATCACCCTGGTGCGCGACGGCACCACGCACGAGGTCGACTTCGTGGCCGGCACGCCGAGCCTGCTCGACGCGGCAGCGCAGGCCGGGCTCGACGTGCCGTATTCATGCAAGAGCGGCGTGTGCGCCACCTGCCGTGCGAAACTGGTCGACGGCCGCGTGCGCATGGACCGCAACTTCGCGCTCGACGCCGCCGATCTTGCCGCGGGTTTCATCCTCACCTGCCAGGCGCACCCGCTGACCGACCGCGTGACGCTCAGCTTCGACGAACGATGACGAGCCTTCCCCTCTGAGGATTGCCCATGGACAAGGTGGACAGCGTCGTCGTCGGCGCCGGCGTGGTCGGTCTGGCGATCGCGCGCGCACTCGCGATGGCCGGCCACGAAGTCATCGTGCTCGAGGCCGAGGCCTCGATCGGCAGCATCACCAGCGCGCGCAACAGCGAAGTGATCCATGCCGGGCTTTACTCGCCGCCGCAGTGGTTGAAGACGCGCCTGTGCCTGCGCGGGCGCCGGCTTTTGTATGCGTACTGCGAAGAACGCGCCGTGCCGCACCGGCGCTGCGGCAAGCTGGTGGTCGCAACCTCCGAGGCACAGGTGCCGGCACTCGAAGCGCTGGCCCGCAACGCCACGGCCAATGGGGTCGAAGGGCTGAGCTTGATCGATGGCGCCGCGGCCCGCGCGCTCGAGCCGGCGCTGCACGGCGTGGCCGCGCTGCTTTCGAGCCAGACGGGCATCGTCGACAGCCACGCCTACATGCTGGCCCTGCTGGGTCAGGCCGAGGACCACGGTGCGGCGCTGGCCCTGAAAAGCCCGCTGCAAGCTGCACGGCCGGTGGCCGGGGGGTTCGAGCTCGACGTGGGCGGCGCCGAGCCGATGCGCCTGCACACGCGCTGCCTGGTCAACAGCGCCGGCTTGCAGGCCAGCGCGGTGGCGCAGTGCATCGAAGGTCTGCCCTGCGTGCATGCGCCGCCGACGCACCGCTGCAAAGGCAACTACTTTTCGCTGAGCGGTGCGCGCTCGCCGTTCTCACGGCTGGTCTACCCAATGCACGAGGCGGCGGGCCTGGGGGTGCACCTGACGCTCGATCTCGCGGGGCAGGCCCGCTTCGGCCCCGACACCGAGTGGCTGCCCGACGACGGCCCCATCGACTACCGCGTCGACCCGGTGCGCGGCGAGGGCTTCTACGCCGCGATCCGCCGCTACTGGCCGGGCCTGCCCGATGGCGCCCTGCAGCCCGACTACAGCGGCGTGCGGCCGAAGCTGAGCGTGGCCGGTGCGCCCGCGCGCGACTTCTCGCTCGAGACCGACGCGCAACATGGCATCCCAGGCCTGGTCAACCTGTTCGGCATCGAATCGCCCGGGCTGACGGCGTCGCTGGCGATCGCCGAAGAGGTGCGGGATGCGCTGAGCGGCGTTCCACAACCTACCTAGCCGAACGCGCCACGAGCACCGCATTCGTGCCCCCGAACGCGAACGAGTGGGACAGCATCGTGTGCAGGGCGAGTCCGGGGCGCGCTGCATTCGGCACGCAGTCGAGATCGCAGTCGGGATCGCGCAGCTGCAAGTGCATCGTCGGCAACGCTGTCGAATGGCGCAGCGCCAGCAGGGTCAGTACGAACTCGAGCGCCCCGGCGGCGCCCAGCAGGTGGCCGTGCATCGCCTTGGTCGCACTCACGGGGATCTGCATCGCGCGCGCGCCAAACACGGCCTTGATCGCGGCCGTCTCCACCGCGTCGTTGGCCTGGGTGCCTGTGGCATGGGCGTTGATGGCGTCGACGGCCGCGGCGTCGAGGCCCGCCGAGGCCAGGCCCGCCCGCATCGCAGCCACCTGGCCTGACACGCTCGGCCGCGTGATGTGGCCCGTGTCGGTGGCCAGGCCGTAGCCCAGCAACTCGCCGTGGATCGGCGCGCCGCGCTCGACCGCGCGGTCCCACGGCTCGAGGATGACGACCGCCGCGCCTTCGCCGAGCACCATGCCGCTGCGGTTCTTCGCGAACGGCTTGCACGAGGTCGAAGGGTCGTCGGCGTCGACGGCCGCCAGCGTGTGCAGTGCCTCCCAGGCCTTCATCGAGCCGAAGGACAGCGGCGCTTCCGCGCCACCAGCCACGGCCACGTCGAGGTTGCCGCCGGCGATCCGCAACCATGCTTCGCCGACGGCGACGGCCGACGACGAACAGGCGGTCGAGTAGGTGAGGTTCGGGCCGCGCAGGTCGTGTTCGATGCCGATCCACGCGGCCGGCGCATTGTGCATGCCCATCAACACGGTGTACGGCTTGATGCGGTCGGAGGCGTCGCCGTACAGGGTCTTGTAGCCTTCGTCGAGGGTCAGCGAACTGCCCATGCCGGTGCCGATGAAAACGCCTGCGCGACCGCGATCAACCCCTCGCAGCGCGTGGCCCGCGTCGTCGATCGCCTGTTGCGCAGCGAACAGCGCGAACTGGCTCACCCGGTCGAGCATGCGCAGTTTTGGCGGGTCGAAGAAGGCGCTGCCTTCGAACTGCGCGGTGGCGGCCAGCGGGGCGGCCAGACGGTGTGCGAACGGCGATGCGAACGGGCGGATGCCCGAGTGGCCTGCGAGCGCTGCGTGCCAGAGCGCGTCGACGCTGTTGCCCAGCGGGCTGATGACGCCCAGGCCGGTGACGGCAACTCGGCGCATCGGAATTGCCGGCCCTCAGGCGCTGGCCGCCGCCACGCTGGCGTTGGCACCGGCCTGCTGCTCGGCGACCAGGCCATCGATGAACGCCACCACGTCGCCCACCGTGGCCAGCGCCACCGGCTCGCGCGGCAGCGTCACCGTGAATTCGTCTTCGATGTTGAACAGCAGCTCGGCCACGCCGAGCGAGTCGATGCCCAGGCCCTCCAGCGGTGCGTCGGGCGTCACGGCGTCGGGCGCCAACTGGTAGTCCTTGACCAGAATCTCGCGCAGGCGTTGCAGGGTCGGCGGGGTCATCGGGGCATCCTTCAGGTCGTGGCGTGGTCGTCGGGTTGCGT
This sequence comes from Burkholderiales bacterium, assembly GCA_011390055.1. Lineage (GTDB taxonomy): Bacteria > Pseudomonadota > Gammaproteobacteria > Burkholderiales > Burkholderiaceae_C > CADEEN01. Next base: position 4,783 of record JAABTC010000128.1, read on the forward strand.
CATGGCACCGGGCAGGTGAGGGCGGGGTCGGCAGCAGTGTGCACCTTGCCGCCCCAGCGCGCGCCGCGCGTCAACAGGCCCGGCCAGGCGCGCGCCAGCGCCATCAGCGCCGCGCTTGGCAGCGGGCGCATCGCAGCCTGGGCAAATGCAGCAGCCAGCAGCAATCGCGGGCCGAAAGTACGACGCCATTCGGCCGCATGGTGCCGGGCCACCTCGCGCTGGCGCGCCTTCGCGCCCGGGCTCGCCGCTTCGGCCAGCAGCCGGCCACTGAGCAGGAACGCCGACTGCAGCGCCATGCTCATGCCTTCGCCGATGATCGGATGCGCCTCGCCGGCCGCATTGCCGATGCGCAGGAACTCGTCGCCGGGGCCGAGACGGGTGCCCGGATCGATCGGCCCGGCCCCCAGCCATGGCCCCTCGCGCGTGGCCGATCGCAAGGCGTCGCGCACGCCGGCGCACTCGCGCTCGAGCGCCGCCTGCACCACCTCGCCGGCGCGCTGGCCGGGCGCAGCCTGACGCAGGGCTTCGAGGCGGTCGCGGCGCAGGCAGCAGGCCAGCGTCGTCAGGCCGTCGTCGGCAACGACCATGCCGCCATAGCCGCCGCGCAGCGCCAGCACCGGCAGCAGCCCTTCACGCAGCGAGCTGCCGCGGAAGTTGGCCTTGAAGGCGAACAGGTCCGAAGCCCTGCGCGCCGCGCGTCGCGGCGCACCAGCGGCGGGCAGCGCTTCCCAGGAACCGTGCGCGTCGATCACGGTGGACGCATGCACTTGCAGCACGGCCTTCGAGTGGGCGTGCTGCAAGGTGCAGCGGTGAGCGCTGCGAGCCCCCTGGGACGCCTCGATCGCCTGCACCGACCAGGGTTGCAGCACCTGCGCGCCGACGGCCCGTGCTCGCTCCAGCAGCAGCGTGTCGAGCATCTCGCGACCGAGAGCGCGGCCCCAGCGGTGACGTGCATCGGCAGCCGGCGAAGGTGGCAGGTCGGCAAC
>JAABTC010000129.1 GCA_011390055.1 Burkholderiales bacterium
GGTCACGCCCGCGCTGATCGTGATGAAGCGCGGCCCGATGGGCTGCACCGCTTACCCCGGCCCGATCCCCGGCGCCCTCGACGACGGCCTCAACGGCCCGGGTTTTCCGGTCGACGTGTTCAACGTGCTCGGTGCCGGCGACGCCTTCATGGCCGGCCTGCTGCGCGGCTGGGTGCGCGGCGAACCCCTGCCCAATGCCTTGCGCTACGCCAATGCCTGCGGCGCGATCGTGGTCTCGCGCCATGGCTGCGCACCGGCCATGCCGAGCTGGACCGAGCTTGCACACTTCATGGCGCACGGCTCGCCGCACCGCAAGCTGCGCGAAGACGCCGACCTGGAGCACCTGCACCGCGCCTCGACGCGGCAGCGCGCCTGGCCTTCGGTGGCCGCCCTGGCCTTCGACCACCGCGCGCAGTTCGAAGCGCTCGCCGCGCAGCACGGCGTGGCGCGCGAGCGCATCGGCCACTTCAAAGGCCTGGTGGCGCAGGCTGCCGGGCTCGGCCACGATGCTGCGCGCGCCTCGACGGTGGACGCCGCCACGTTCCCCTTGCCGGGCGTGCTGGTCGACGGCCGTTACGGGCCCGCGGTGCTGTCCGGCCTGGCCGGCCGCGGCGTCTGGATCGGCCGCCCGGTGGAGCTCCCGGGCTCGCGCCCGCTGGCCTTCGACGACGGGCCCAACATCGACCTGACCCTGCGCAGCTGGCCGGTCGACCATGTGGTCAAGTGCCTGGTGTCGCACCACCCCGACGACGAGGCAGGCCTGGCCGAGCAGCAGCTGGCAAGCCTCGAGCGGCTGGCTGCAGCCTGCCAGGCCAGCGGCCATGAACTCCTCATCGAGCTGATCCCGCCGAACGACCTGCCGAGCCCGCCCGGGCGAGCCACCCCGCTGGTCCGCGCGCTGACGCAGGTGTATGCGCGCGGCGTGCGACCTGACTGGTGGAAGCTGCCACCGCCTGCCGATGCGGCAGCCTGGCAGGCCCTGGCGGACGTGATCACCGACCACGACCCGCACTGCCGCGGCGTGCTGCTGCTCGGCTTGGAGGCCAGCGAAGACGCATTGCGACGCAGCTTCGAGCTTGCGGCTGCGCAGCCCCTGTGCAAGGGCTTCGCGGTGGGTCGTTCGATCTTCGCCGACGCAGCGGCGCGCTGGTTCGCCGGCACGCTCGACGACATGGGCGTGGTGGCCGACGTGGCCGAGCGTTACCGGCGCCTGATCCTGCTGTGGTGCGGCGCGCGACGCGCCGCGCTGACTTCAACCTCCAAGGAGACTTCGACATGAGCGAGACGATCGGCTTCATCGGCCTGGGCCTGATGGGCCATGGCATGGCCAAGCACCTGCTGGCCAAGGGCTACGCCCTGCGCTTCACCACGCACCGCAACCGCAGCAACATCGACGACCTGGTGGCCGCGGGCGCGGTCGAAGTGAAGAGCCGCGCCGAACTCGCGCGCGGTGCCACCGCGGTGATCCTGTGCGTCACCGGCTCGCCGCAGGTCGAGGAGATCGTCTATGGCAAGGACAGCGGCGAGGGCGGCTTGATGGCGTCGGCCGAAAGCGGCTCGATGGTGATCGACACCTCGACCGCCGAGCCGGCGTCCACCACGCGCATCCGCGCCGACTTCGCCGCCCGCGGCGTGACCTACATCGACGCCCCGCTGGCGCGCACGCCGAAGGAGGCCGAGGAAGGCCGGCTCAACACGATGGTCGGCGCCACCGATGCAGACTTCGCCCGCGTGCGGCCGATCCTCGCGGCCTACTGCGAGAACATCATCCATGCCGGCCCGCCGGGCCATGGCCATGTGCTCAAGCTCGTCAACAACATGCTGGCGATGACCCAGGCCGCGGCGATCGCCGAAGCGATGGCTGCTGCCGCGAAGGCGGGCCTGTCGCTGCAGAAGCTGTTCGACGTGGTGTCGGCCGGCGCGGTCAACTCCGGCATCTTCCAGATGATCGTCGGGCGCATGCTGCAGGGTGACCTGACCGGGCTGAAGTTCGCGATCGCCAACGGCCAGAAGGACCTGCGCTATTTCACCCACCTGACCGAGATGCTGCCGACCTCGAGCTTCGTGGCCGAGGCCGCGCACCAGAGCTTCGTGCAGGCCGCCAACCTCGGCCTGGGCGACAAGTTCATCGCCTCGCTGCTCGAGGCCCAGGAACAGATCAACGCGGTACGCATCGTGCCCCGCTGAGCCCTTCCTTCGATACCTCAGGACGGATCGGAAATCCACCGCAAGGTGAACGGGAGTGGTGGTGAGACCCGCGATGAGCACAACGCCTGACCCTGTCCTGCCGCTGCCCAAGCTCGGCCTGGGTACCTGGCGCATGGGCGAATCGCGCGCCAGTCGGTCGGTCGAAATCGCGGCGATTCGACACGCCATCGAGCTCGGCTACCGGATGATCGACACGGCCGAGATGTACGGCGAAGGCGGCGCGGAGGAAGTCGTCGGCATCGCAGTGGCCGAAGCCTTGCGGGCCGGCGACGTGCGACGTGACGAGCTCACGATCGTCAGCAAGGTCTACCCGCACAACGCCACCCGGCGCGGCACCGTGCAGGCCTGCGAGCGCAGTTGCCGGCGCCTGCAGCTGGACGCGATCGATCTCTACCTGCTGCACTGGCGCGGCGAGCCTGCGCTGGCCGACACGGTGGCCGGCATGCACGCGCTCGCGGCACAGGGCCGCGTCCAGCATTGGGGTGTGAGCAACTTCGACGTCGACGACCTGCGCGAGCTCGCCGCGGTGCAAGCTGCGCCCGGATGTGCCGCCAACCAGGTCTGGTTCTCGCTCGGCGAGCGCGGCGCCGCACACAGCGTGTTGCCGTGGCTGCGCGAGCACGGCATGACGATGATGGCCTACAGCCCGATCGACCAGGGCCGGCTTGCGGCGGCGCCGGGCCTGGGCGAACTGGCCGCGCCGCTGGGGCTCACGCCCGCACAGTTGGCGCTGGCCTGGGTGGTCGCGCAACCGGGCGTGGTTGCCATCCCCAAGGCCCTCAAACATGAACACCTGCGCGACAACTGGCATGCCGCGCAGGTGGTGCTGGAGCGCGGCACGATGGCCGCACTCGACAAGCTGTTCCCACCGCCGACGCGCGACAGCGCGCTGGCGATGAATTGACGCCCTACCGGCGCCAGCCGTCGTGGCGCTCGTAGCGGTTCGGCACACCGTCGCCGTCACGGTCCCAGCGCGGGTTGTACACCGGGTCACGGCGGTTCGGGATGCCGTCACCGTCGCGGTCCCAGCGGGTCGGCTCCTGGTACACCACGTGTCCGCCGCGCCAGCGCTGGGGGTACGGCTGGCTGTACACCGGCACCGGGCGCACGTAAACGGGCGCGGGCTGGCTGTACACCGGCACCGGGCGCACGTACACCGGCGCGGGCTGGGTGTAGACCGGATAAGGCTGGCTGTAGACCGGATACGGCTGCGAATAGACCGGGACGCCGATCGGGCCACCGATCGTCACGGACCACTGAACGTCCCCGCGGGCGTGCGACACGCCGGCGGCAAGGCTGCCCGCCAGGGCCAGCGCACCAACGATGAGGGTCTTGCGGTTCATGGATCACTCCTGTGTTGTCTCGGGGCGCCGGCAAACAAGCCCCCGGCGTGCACAGACAACGGCCGGGCGGGCCGCGCGGTGCACCACCCTTGCGTCAACGCAGGTAAAGCCGTTGTGAGCGATCGTGTCGCAACGCCCGGTTACCTCGGCACGGCGCGCAGGCTGTCGCACAGCAGGTCGAGCCGGTCGGCGTCGGCGGGCGACAGGTCGCCGGCGCAGAGCCGCGCCGCACGCTCGATCGCATGCAGCCGGTAGAAGAGCTCGTCTTCGACCGCTTCGACCTCGGTCACGTTCTGCTCGTCGACCGCTTCGGCGTTCCACAACCCACTGGCGTACCAGCCCGTGCGCAGGCGCCCGAGCAGGAACTGCGCAAGCTCGATCGCTGCACAAAGCGCGGGCGTTTCGACCCCCGCGGCCAGCGCATCGGCACGGTACTGCGCTGCGCGCAAAGCGCCATCCAGGCGCGCCAACCTGAGCTGCACGTCGACCGCCGAGGGCGCCGGGCACGCCTCGCGCGCCGGATCGAGGGCTTGTGAAGCGCGCTCGGTCTGCGCTGCGGCCTCGATACGACCGACCCAGCTCAGCTCGAACTCCCCCGGCACCACGCGCAGCGCAATGCTCGCCTGCGCGAGCGCCGGCGTTTCGCCGCGCAGCACGCCCAGCGTGGCCTCGGTCACAGCCAGCAGGCGGCCGAGCGGCGACACCGCGTCGCGTTTCAGTGCATGCGGGTAGCCCGAACCATCGAGGCGCTCATGGTGCTCGGCCACCGCGCGTGAAACCGTGGCCGGGTAGTCGGTAAGTTGCGCCAGCAGCAGGCTGCCGACGTGCGGATGGACCACCAGGTGCGCATAGCTCTGGGCGTCGAGCCTGCGGTCGGCGTCGGCCTCGCCGTAGCGCGGGTCGATGTACATCTCGCCCAGGTCGTGCAACAAACCGCCCAGCATCGCCAGGCGCAGCTCGACCGACGAGCCGCCCTGCGCGGCCATCAGGGCGCCCGCCAGCGCCATGCCTTGCACGGCATGGTCGAACGAATCGGGCCGCGAAGCCTGCCCCGCCGTCAGCAGCAGTTGGGCCACCGCATGCAGCGGCAGGCAGGGCACCTCGCGCAGGATGCGCGAGGCCTGCGGCATCAGCAGCGCCGACAGCGGCGTGGGGCGCGCCAGCAAGGCCTCGGTGCACCAGAGCAGCGACTGCGCGGTGACGCCATCTTCGGCGAGCAGGCAGGCTTCGAGCGGGCTGCGCAGCTGGCGGTCGAGCAGCTTGCGTTGCAGGGCGTGCGACACCGGCTGGTCACGCGCCCACAACTTGGTGCCGGAAATGTCGAAAATGTCACGCGAAGCGATGATGCTCTTGGTCTGGCTGGCTTCGAGGATGGTGGCCAACGCGTGCGGATTCGCAGTTGCGAAATCAATGCGGCGGGCGGGCAGGTTCATGAGCACTCCGTTCGGGTCGGTCACAGCCCACATATCGGCGCCTGGCGCGCCGGATTGAGGACCGAATCGCCGCGCCGACCCTCAGCCCAGCTCGACGAACACGGGCTGATGATCGGAGGCACGCGTGGCCGCATCGACCTCGATGCGCCGCACGTGCGGCGCCAGGTCGGCGCTCGTGAAGACGAAGTCACAAGTGATCGGCAGCGGGCCGTAGCGCCGGTCGTGCAGGCGGAAGGTGGGTGCGGGGGCTGCATCGCCGTGCACCTGGGGCCAAGCGTCGTGCAGGCGCGTGGCCGGCGGCTCGGTGGCGGCCTGGAGCAACGCGTACTCGGCGTCGTGTCGCTCGAAGTTGAAATCGCCGCAGAGGAGGGCGCTGGCGGTGTGCGGCTTGCTCTGGAACGGGTGCCCGGTCTCGTCGGCCAGCGGTGGCGCGGCGGCCTGCGCGCAGGCCTGCGCATGCAGGTCCACCAGCGCCTGCGCCTGCGCAAGGCGCTGGCGCTTCGAATAGAACTCCAGATGCGTCGTCATCACGCGCACCGGCCCGAAAGCCGGCGTGATCACGGTGGCCACCGTGCACATGCGCGGCATCGAGCGCACCCCGCCATCGGCCGGGTACGGCAGCGCCTGGTGACGCACCTGCGCGATCGGCCAGCGCGAGGCGACGAGGTTGCCGAAGCGCTGCCAGCCGCCATGGCGGCCGCGCTCCTCCACCGCGGCGCCGAAGGCGATCTGGAAGCCGGGCAACAAGGACTGCAGCCGTGCGACCTGGTCGAAGCCCG
>JAABTC010000013.1 GCA_011390055.1 Burkholderiales bacterium
GGTGCGGCCATCGACGCCAGGCCTACTTCGAGCTCCTGGTCCACCAGGCTCCAGCCTTGCGCGCGAACGCGGTCGAGTTCGGCCATCAGTGCATCGATGCCGCTGCGTGTGTGCGGTGTGCGACGCGGTCGTTCGCGCGCCAACAGGCGTTCGCGCGCGGCGTCGGGCGCCAGGCCGGCCAGCAGCACACGACCCATCGAAGTGCAGTAGGCCGGCAGCCTGCTGCCCACGCCCAGCGTGAGGGACAGGATGCGGTGCGCGGGAATGCGCAGCACGTAGACGATGTCGCTGCCGTCGAGCACGGCGGCCGAACACGACTCGCGCGCCTGTGCGGCCAGCGCTTCCATCGCGGGCTCGGCGAAGTGCCACAGCGGCAGCGACGACAGGTAGGCGAAGCCCAGGTCGAGCGTGCGTGCGGTGAGGCGGAATTGTCGGCCTTCGCTGCTGACGTAGCCCAAGCCCTCGAGCGTCAACAGGATGCGCCGCGCACCCGCGCGCGTGAGGCCGGTGCGCGCGGCCACTTCCGACAGCGTCTGGCTCGGTGCCTCGGCGCCGAAACTGCGGATCACCGCCAGGCCACGGGCGAACGACTGCACGTAGGCATCGCCGGGCTTGGGCGTGGACCTGGCGGGATCGCTTTGTGCAGGGGGGCTCATGGGCGGACGGCGGCCATTATGTGTGGCGGGTGCCGCAGATCGCGCGCGAACGGTTGGGCCACGGGTGGAACGCGCACAGCGTTCGCTACCATCGCTGCCTTTGCACGAAACGGGAGCCGAACGCATGGCCATGGACGTCGTCGACTACGAGATCAAGGGCGCCGAGATGCAGTTCGTCGAGATCGAACTCGACCCCGGCGAAGCCGCGATCGGCGAGGCCGGCAGCATGATGTTCATGGACGCCGGCATCACGATGGACACCGTCTTCGGTGACGCCTCGGGCGCTGGCGGTGGCGGCCTGTTCGGCAAGCTGCTCGGAGCCGGCAAGCGCCTGGTGACGGGCGAGTCGCTGTTCACCACGGTCTACAGCAACGCTGCGACCCAGAAGCAGCGCGTCGGTTTCGCAGCGCCGTACCCAGGCAAGATCCTGGCGATGGATCTGCGCGCGCTCGGCGGCAGCCTGATCTGCCAGAAGGACGCGTTCCTGTGCGCGGCGCGCGGGGTTTCGCTGGGCATCTTCTTCCAGCGCAAGCTGGGCGTCGGCTTCTTCGGCGGCGAGGGCTTCATCATGCAGAAGCTCGACGGCGACGGCCTGGCCTTCGTGCATGCCGGCGGCAGCATCCTCAAGCGGGAACTGCAACTCGGCCAGACCCTCCTCGTCGACACCGGCTGCCTGGTGGCCATGACACCGAACGTCAACTTCGAGATCCAGTACGTCGGCAAGATCAAGACCGCGCTGTTCGGCGGCGAGGGCCTGTTCTTCGCCAAGGTCACCGGGCCCGGCACGGTGTGGCTGCAGAGCCTGCCGTTCTCGCGTCTGGCCAGCCGCGTCTTCGCGGCAGCGCCGCAGCGCGGTGGCTCGCGCGAGGAGGGCGGCGTGCTGGGCGGGCTGGTGGGCGGTGGCCTGATCGGCTCGGTGCTGGGTGGCGATGACGAATAGCCTGCAGCGTGCCATGCGGCGCGGCGGCGCCGCACTGCTGATTGCCGTGCTGCCGGTGCTGGCTGCGGCCGCGCCTGCGGTTCAGCTCGAGCAAATGACCACGACCGAGCTGCGCGCACGCATCGCCGCGGGGACGCACACCGTGCTGCTGCCGATCGGCGGCACCGAGCAGAACGGCCCGCACATGAGCCTGGGCAAGCACAACGTGCGCGTGGGCCTGCTGGCCGTGCGCATCGCCGAGCGCTTGGGCGATGCGGTGGTCGCGCCGGTGCTGGCTTACGTGCCCGAGGGCAGCATCGACCCGCCGCGCCAGCACATGCGCCATGCCGGCACGATTTCGATCCCCGAAAATGTTTTCGAGGCCACGCTCGAGGCAGCCGCGCGCAGCCTTCACCGGCACGGCCTGCGCGATGTGGTGCTGCTCGGCGACCACGGTGGCTACCGCGCCAGCCTCGACCGCGTGGCGGCCAAGCTCAACCGCGAATGGGGCGCGCGCGGCCATGTGGATGCCGCGCCGGCGTACTACCGCGCGGCCGACACCGACTATGCGGCCTGGCTCGCGGCGCGCGGCCACACGCGTGACGAGATCGGCCAGCACGCCGGCCTGGCCGACACCGCCTTGATGCTGGCACTCGACCCCTCGCAGGTGCGGCCCGAACAGGCCGCGCGAGGCGCCGGCGAAGGCGTGCGCGGTGACCCGCGGCGTGCCACCGCAGCGCTCGGCGCAGCGGGCGTCGAAATGATCGTCGCTGCCACGGTGAAAGCCCTGCGTTCCGGCGCCACCACCGCGCGTTGAATGCGCGCCCCCTCGAACCCCGAACGGACCTTGCCCCCATGAACCCACGCACCTTGAACACCTTCGGCGCGGCGGCCGTGCTGGCCCTCGTGGCGAGCCTGGTCGGCGTCGGCATGTCGCGCAACACGGCGCGCGCGCAGCCCACCGCGACGCCCGCCGCGCCGGCGCCGGCGGCCAGCGCCCCGACGGCGACCGTCGCCACCGTGCCGGGCATGCCGCCGGTGGTCGACGCACGCAACCTGTACAGCGAGACGGCGGCCGGCAAGATCAGCCCGGCCATCGCCGGCGACCTGGCGCGCATCTACGTGCCCAACCTGCGCGGCCACGACGTGCATGTGGTCGACCCCGTGACGATGAAGGTCGTCGACCGCTTCAAGGTCGGCCACAGCCCGCAGCACATCGTGCCCGCGTGGGACCTGCGCATGCTCTGGGTCACCAACAACGCCGAGCGCCGCACCGACGGCAGCCTGACGCCGATCGATCCGCGCACCGGCAAGCCCGGTACGCCGGTGGACGTCGACAACCCCTACAACATGTACTTCACGCCGGACGGCAAGTCGGCGATCGTGGTTGCCGAGGCAAGAAAGCGCCTGGACTTTCGCGACCCGAAGACGATGGCCTTGCAGTACTCGATCGAGGTGCCCGGCTGCCCTGGCGTCAACCACGCCGACTTTTCCATCGACGGCCGCTTCGCGATCTTCACCTGCGAGTTCGCCGGCACCCTGGCCAAGCTCGACCTGGTCGAGCGCAAGGTGCTGGCCTACCTGAAGCTCACGATGCCCGAGACGCGCTTCAAGGAGCAGCCGGGCGGTCCGCGCACGGCGGCCGGAAAGCCCTGGGAGCCGGGCGAGACGGAGATCTGTACCGCCAAGAAGGGCATGCCGCAGGACATCCGCAGTTCGCCCGACGGCAAGCGCTTCTACATCGCCGACATGCATGCCGACGGCGTGCACATCGTCGATGGTGCGAGTTTCACCAAGGTCGGCTTCATCCCGACAGGTCTGGGCGCGCACGGCCTTTACCCCAGCCGCGACGGCAAGCGGCTGTTCGTGGCCAACCGCGGCTCGCACAAGATCCACGGCTCGCCGCGCGGCAACGGCGGTGTCGCGGTGATCGACTTTGCGACCGAGAAAGTCGTCGCGCGCTGGGGCGTGCCCGGCGGCGGCAGCCCCGACATGGGCAACATCAGCGCTGACGGCAAGTATCTGTGGCTGGCGGCACGCTACGACGACGTGATCTACCGCTTCGACACCACCACCGGCGACGTCGCGCAGGTCAAGGTCGGCGCCGAGCCGCACGGCCTGACGGTCTGGCCGCAGCCCGGGCGCTATTCGCTCGGGCACACCGGCAACCTCCGTTGAGCATGTCGGTGGATTGGGGATGAATTTCGGCCTCATCATCGTCGGCGACGAAATCCTCTCGGGCAAACGCCAGGACAAGCACCTGGCCAAGGTCATCGAGCTGCTCGCCGCGCGCGGCCTGGCCTTGTCCTGGGCGCGCTACGTCGGTGACGACCGGCGCCTCATCACGGCAGCGCTGCGCGAGGCCTTCGCCAGCGGGGATGCGGTGTTCAGCTGTGGGGGCATCGGCGCCACGCCCGACGACCACACGCGCCAGTGCGCCGCCGCGGCGCTGGGCGTCGAGCTGGCGTTGCATCCCGAGGCGAAGGCGCTGATCACCCAGCGCATGCAGGAGCAGGCGATCGAGAAGGGCGTGCCGTTCGACCCCGAGGCGCCCGACAACCTGCACCGGCTCAACATGGGCATGTTCCCGGCCGGGGCGGCGATCATCGCCAATCCGTACAACCGGATTCCAGGCTTCAGCGTCGGCGAGGTCCACTTCGTGCCGGGCTTCCCGGTGATGGCGCACCCGATGATCGAGACCTTGCTCGACACGCGGTACCGCGGCCTGCACGGCAGCCAGCGCGAAACCGAGCGCTCGGTGATCGTCTACGGGGCCATGGAAGCCAGCCTCACGCCGCTGATGGAGTCGATCGAGGGCGCACATTCCGGCGTTCGGGTGTTCAGCCTGCCGAGCGTCGACCATCCGGTACACGGCCGCCACATCGAACTCGGCGTCAAGGGAGCTGGGGCGGGCGTCGAGGCGGCCTACGCGGAATTGCGCCGCGGCCTGGAAATGCTGGGCGCCAGAACAGGCCCCGAACTGGTGCGCTGAAAGCCCTCGACGCGCATCGAATTGGTGCCCGCAGCCGCGCCGAAGTGGTGCGCGAGCAGTGAGACGCAGGCCGCCCGCACGCACCGAGCGCGGGCATGCTTAATGCTACATTCGCCTGCGCTTTTTTCACCCCTCCCAGGAGAAGCCTAGATGGCCAGCAAGACCGTTGCCGACGTGATGAAGATGGTGAAGGAAAACGAGATCAAGTTCGTTGATTTCCGCTTCACCGACACCCGCGGCAAAGAACAACACGTCACCGTTCCCGTCTCGCATTTCGACGAAGACAAATTCAGCGGTGGGCATGCCTTCGACGGTTCGTCGATCGCCGGATGGAAAGGCATCGAAGCCTCCGACATGCTGTTGATGCCGGACCCGAACACCGCCAACATCGACCCGTTCTTCGAAGAGCCGACGCTGCTGCTGACCTGCGATGTGCTCGAGCCGAGCGACGGCAAGCCCTACGAGCGCGACCCGCGTTCGCTGGCGCGCCGCGCCGAGGCCTACCTGAAAAGCAGCGGCATCGGCGATGCGGCCTTCTTCGGCCCCGAGCCCGAGTTCTTCGTCTTCGACAGCGTGCGCTGGAACGTCGACATGTCGGGCAGCTTCTCGAAGATCGAATCGGAAGAGGCAGCCTGGAACAGCGGCAAGGAGTACGACCACGGCAACTCGGGCATGCGCCCGGGTGTGAAGGGCGGCTACTTCCCGGTGCCGCCGGTCGACAGCTTCCAGGACATGCGCTCCGAGATGTGCCTGCTGCTCGAACAGCTCGGCATCCCGGTCGAAGTGCATCACCACGAGGTGGCCACCGCCGGCCAGATGGAACTCGGCACCAAGTTCAGCACCCTGGTGCAACGTGCCGACTGGCTGCAGCTGCAGAAGTACGTGGTGCTCAACGTCGCGCATGCCTACGGCAAGACCGCGACCTTCATGCCCAAGCCGATCGTCGGCGACAACGGCAGCGGCATGCACGTGCACCAGAGCGTCTGGAAGGACGGCAAGAACCTGTTCGCCGGCGACGGCTACGCCGGCCTGAGCGACTTTGCCCTGTACTACATCGGCGGCATCATCAAGCACGCCCGTGCGCTCAATGCCATCACCAACCCGGGCACCAACAGCTACAAGCGGCTGGTGCCCGGCTTCGAGGCGCCCGTCAAGCTGGCCTACAGCTCGCGCAACCGCTCGGCATCGATCCGCATCCCGTACGTGGCCAACCCGAAGGGCCGGCGCATCGAAGCGCGGTTTCCCGATCCCCTGATGAACCCGTACCTCGGTTTCAGCGCGTTGCTGATGGCCGGCCTGGACGGCGTCGAGAACAAGATCCACCCGGGCGAGGCGGCCACGAAAGACCTCTACCACCTGCCGCCGGAAGAAGACGCGAAGATCCCGACGGTCTGCCACAGCCTGGACCAGGCGCTCGACTACCTTGACCAGGACCGTGCCTTCCTGACCAAGGGCGGTGTCTTCACCGACGCCTACCTGGATGCCTACATCGAGCTGAAGATGCAGGAGGTGACGCGTTTCCGCATGACCACACACCCGCTCGAGTTCGACATGTACTACGCGGCCTGACCCGTCAATCGGTCACACGGCGGGGGGCGGCGCGTGCCGCCCCCTTTTCGCTTGTGCACCGACCCTGGGCGACAATGCGTTAAGAGCCCATGAACACCGTTTGCCATCCTCGTTCCGTTGCCCGGCGTCGCAGTGCGCTGCTGTCGGCGACCGTCCTGCTTGCCCTGTCGGCCTCGGCCCAGGCCCAGCAGGGCACGGTCTACCGCTGCCCCGGCCCCCCGGCGCTCTACACCGACCAGATCAGTGCCCAGCAGGCCAAGGATCAGGGCTGCCGCACCATCGAGGGCGCGCCGATCACGATCGTCTCACCCACGCGGCCACGCCCGATCGCCGGCACACCGCCTTCGGCCAGCCCAGGCAGCGCGCCCCGGCCGGCCGAGGGTCGGGTCGAAGCCAGCGAGCAGCGCGCGCGCGACAGCGACGCCCGCAAGATCCTCGACACCGAACTGCGTCGCGAGGAAACCCGCCTGGCCGAGATGCAGAAGGAGTTCAACAACGGTGAACCCGAACGCCAGGGCGGCGAGCGCAACTACCAGAAGTACCTCGAGCGCGTCGAGGAGATGAAGGCCGCCATCGCCCGCAAGCAGAGCGACGTGGCGGCACTCAAGCGCGAGCTGGCCAAGCTCCCCGCGCCGAAGGAGTAGGGGTGAGGGCGCCGGCCGGTCCGGCCGAGTCGAGTGCCGATGCGCTCTCCGCCTTCGACCTGCTGGCCACGATGGTGGCTCTGGTGCAGCCCGATGGCCTGTGCCTGCACGCCAACGCCAGCTTCGAGATCACGCTGGGCGTGGCGCGGCGCTCCCTGCTCTCGACCTCGCTGCCCGACTGGCTGGCCGACCCCCAGCCGCTGCGCGAGACGCTCGAAGCGGTGGCCGCCAACCGCATCGCCAGCGGCCGCTTCGACGGCCTGATCCGCCGCGCCGCCGGCAGCCATGCCGAGCTGCTGCCGGTGCACGTGATCGTCAACCAGACCGAAGACCTGTCGCGCATCCTGGTCGAGATGATCGAGATCGAGCAGCAGACGCGGCAGGACCGTGAGGAGCGCAACCTGGGCCAGGCCCAGGCCAACAAGGAACTGGTGCGAAACCTGGCGCACGAGATCAAGAACCCACTCGGCGGCATCCGCGGCGCCGCGCAGCTGCTGGGCATGGAGCTCGAGGGCTGGCCCGACAAGCGGCGCGAGCTCACCGAGTACACCCAGGTCATCATCGCCGAGGCCGACCGCCTGCAACTGCTGGTCGACCGGCTGCTGGCGCCGCACCGGCGTGCGCCGGTGGTGGCCGACGTCAACATCCACGAGGTCTGCGAGCGCGTGCGGGCGCTGGTGGTGGCCGAGCACCCGCGCGGCCTGCTGGTGCGGCGCGACTACGACACCTCGATCCCCGAATTCCGCGGCGACCGCGAACAACTGATCCAGGCGGTGCTGAACATCGCGCACAACGCGGTGCAGGCGCTGGGCGAGCGCATCCTGGCGGGCGATGCCGAGCTGACCTTTCGCACCCGGATCGCCCGCCAGGTGACCCTCGGCAAGCAACGCTGGCGCTTGGCACTCGAATTGCATATCGAGGACAACGGGCCGGGTGTGCCCGAGGCGATCCGCGAACGCATCTTCTTCCCCCTGGTGACGGGGCGCGAAGGCGGGTCGGGCCTCGGGCTGACGTTGGCGCAGACCTTCGTGCAGCAACACCAGGGCACGATCGAATGCGACAGCGTTCCGGGCCGGACTGTGTTCGCGGTGCTCTTGCCTTTACCCTGATCGGTTGCGCTCCTCATGAAACCTATCTGGATCGTTGACGACGACCAATCGATCCGCTTCGTGCTCGAGAAGGCCCTCGCGCGCGAGCAGTTCCCGGTGCGGGCCTTCGCCAATGCGCGCGACGTGCTGGCCGCACTCGACGACGACGAACCGCAGGTGCTGGTCAGCGACATCCGCATGCCCGGCGGTTCGGGCCTGGACCTGCTGGCCAAGATCAAGCAGCGCCTGCCCGGCCTGCCGGTGATCGTGATGACGGCCTACTCCGACCTGGACAGCGCCGTGTCGGCGTTCCAGGGCGGCGCCTTCGAGTACCTGGCCAAGCCTTTCGACGTGCCGAAGGCGGTCGAGCTGATCCGTCGCGCGGTGGAAGAGAGCCTGCGCGAAGCAGTGGCCAGCGAGCGCCCGACCGACACGCCCGAGATGCTCGGACAGGCGCCCGCCATGCAGGACCTGTTCCGCGCCATCGGCCGCCTGTCGCAAAGCCATGTCACGGTGCTGATCACCGGCGAAAGCGGCTCGGGCAAGGAGCTCGTGGCACGTGCGCTGCACAAACACAGCCCGCGCGGCGATCTCGGCGGCAACGGCCCCTTCGTCGCGATCAACACCGCGGCGATCCCGAAAGACCTGCTCGAGAGCGAACTCTTCGGCCACGAGCGCGGCGCCTTCACCGGTGCGCAGACCATGCGCCGCGGCCGCTTCGAGCAGGCCGACGGCGGCACGCTGTTCCTCGACGAGATTGGCGACATGCCGTTCGACCTGCAGACGCGGCTGCTGCGCGTGCTGTCGGACGGCCAGTTCTACCGCGTCGGCGGCCACCAGCCGCAGAAGAGCAACGTGCGCGTGATCGCCGCCACGCACCAGAACCTCGAGCAGCGGGTCAAGGACGGCGCCTTCCGCGAAGACCTGTTCCACCGCCTCAACGTGATCCGGCTGCGCCTGCCGGCCTTGCGCGAGAGGCGCGAGGACATCGCGGTGCTGGCGCGCCAGTTCCTGCAGAAGAGCGCGAAGGACCTGGGGGTCGATGCCAAGCGCCTCTCCGACCCCGCGCTCGCCCGGCTGCTCGACTTCGGGTACCCCGGCAACGTGCGGCAGCTCGAGAACATCTGCCACTGGCTGACCGTGATGGCGCCGGCACAGGTGGTGGAGGAAAAAGACCTGCCGCCGGAGCTGCTGGCCGAAGGTGGGCCCGCCACCGGCGCGCCACCGCTGGCTGCGCTGTCTTCGGCCACCGCGCCTGCGCTTGCGCCCACCGCACCGTCGATGCCCAACGGCACGATCGCACCCGCGTCAGCGGCGTTGCCTGCGTCATCGACAGCGCCCGCTCCAGGCGCCGACTGGTTGGTCGACCTCGACCGCGCCGCGCGCGCCTTGCTCGACGCCGGCACGCCCGAGGTGTGGGACGCGCTGACACGCCAGTTCGAAGCGCGCCTGATCCTGACCGCGCTCGACAGCACGCGCGGGCGCCGCATCGAGGCCGCGCAGCGCCTGGGCATCGGCCGCAATACCATCACGCGCAAGATCCAGGAACTCGGCCTGGACGACTGACCGGCCGCGGGGGACCCCCATGCACGCGTTCCGACTCGCCGTCCCGCAAGCGGCCATCGACGATCTGCACCAACGCCTGGACCGCACGCTGTGGCCCGACGAGGCGCCGCAGGCGCCCTGGGCCTACGGCACGTCGCTGGCCTTCATGCGCGAGCTGGTCCACGACTGGCGCCACCGGCACGACTGGCGCGCCACGGAAGCAACGCTCAATGCCTGGCCGCAGTTCAAGACGCGCATCGATGGCATCGACATCCACTTCCTGCATGTCCAGGGTCGCGGCCCGGCGCCCAAGCCGCTGCTGCTGTCGCACGGCTGGCCCGGTTCGGTGCTCGAGTTCATGAAGCTGATCCCGCTGCTCGGGGACCGCGGATTCAGCCTCGTCGTGCCCTCGCTGCCCGGCTACACGTTGTCGTTCCAGCCGCACCAGCCGCGCCAGTCGCTGGCCCAGATCGGCGCCATCTTCGACACCCTGATGCACGACCGATTGGGCTACACGCGCTACGGAGCCCAGGGCGGCGACTGGGGCTCCTTCGTCACCGCGTGGCTGGGCGCAAACCGCCCCGAGCACCTGAGCGGCATCCACTTGAACCTGATGCCGCTCCAGCGCGACCCGGCGATGTTCACCGACCCGAGCCCAGCCGAGCGCCGCTATGTCGAGGCGATGCAGGCCTGGTTGAAGGAGGAGGGCGGCTACCAGGCGATCCAGGGCACGCGGCCGCAGACGCTGGCCTATGCGCTGACCGACTCGCCGGTGGGCCTTGCCGCCTGGATCGCCGAGAAATACCGTGCCTGGACCGACAACACCGGCGACCCGCGCGAGGCACTGACGATGGACGAGATGCTCGGCAACATCAGCCTCTACTGGTACACCCGCTGCATCGGTGCATCGTTCTGGCCGTACTACGCCCGGGCCCATGGCCCCTGGCCGATCGCGGGGCCGATCGCCGTGCCGACCGCGTACTGCGAGTTTCCGCACGAGATCCTGCGACCACCCCGCGAGGCGGCGGCGCGCACCTTCACCGACATCCGGCGCTGGAGCGTGATGGCCCGGGGTGGGCACTTTGCCGCGCTCGAACAGCCGGTGGCCTTGGCTGCCGACATCAGCGCATTCTTCCACGGCCTCGAGGCTCCGGCTCAAGCTCAGCCCGGCAATCTCTGCTGAGCCCGCACGAGCTCGCACAGCGACGGGTTCAAACGCTGCCCCGACGCCAGCCCGAGGCTGCGCGCCGCATCGTTCAAGTGCGAGATTACGCCGCACGCCCACATGTCCTGCGCGTCGCCGATGCGCGCGCTGGTGTGGGCCACGGTGCCCGCCGCGACGCCCTGCATCTGCAGCATGGCCAGCGCGGCGATGCCGGCCTCGTCCTTGCCGACGCCGGCATCGTTGAAGAACACCAGCTTCAGCGGCACCGCGAGTGCGAACTCGCCCGAACTGGCGCCGCCATGCGAGGCCGAGACCACGATCGCGCCGCGGTCTGCGGGCTCGATCTGCGTGATCGACCCGACCAGCAGCACGCGGCCGCCCGGGCCGCGCGCGACCTCGGTCTTCAGCATGGCCCTCGAGGCCATCGCCGCGCTGGCCGGCCGACGTTGCACCTCATTCGTGGGGCGTGACGTGCCGGGCCACGAACCCGCGGATCGCGGCCAGGGTTTCCTCAGGGGCTTCCTCGGGAATGAAATGCCCGCAATCGATGGCGTGGCCACTCACGTGGCGGGCGACCTTGCGCCATTCGGCAAGTGGATCGAACTGGGTGCCGACGACGCCGCGCCGGCCCCACAACACCTGCACCGGCATGGCGAGCTTCTTGCCGCGGTCGGCGCGGTCGTGCTCGAGATCGATCCCGCCCGAGGCGCGGTAATCCTCGCAGGTGGCGTGGATCGTGCGCGGGTCGGCGAAGGTGCGCACGTACTCGGCCAGCGCCGGTTTCGCGAAAGCCTTCAGCCCCCGGGCGCTGAGGCCGCTCCCGGCCAGCACGTGGAACGGTGCCACGGCAGCCATCATCTTTTCGGCCAGCGGCGCAGGCTGCAGCATCAGGAACCAGTGGTAGTAGGCCCGTGCGAAAGCCAGGTCGGTGGCCTCGTACATCGCCAGCGTCGGCGCAATGTCGATCGCGGTGAAGGTGCGCACCACCGCAGGCCCGTGGTCACGCGCCAGGCGGTGGCCGACGCGTGCGCCGCGGTCGTGGCCGACGAGGTGGAAACTCGCATGCCCGAGGCGCTGCATCACGTCGACCATGTCCTGCGCCATCGCGCGCTTGGCGTAGTTGCTGTGGTCGGGCAAGCCGCGCGGCTTCGATGAATCCCCGTAGCCGCGCAGGTCGGGGCAGACCACCGAGTACTCGCGTGCCAGACGGGGCGCCAGGCGATGCCACATCACGTGCGACTGCGGATAACCGTGCAGCAGCAGCAGCGGCGGGCCCGCACCTCCGGCGACGGCGTGGATCGTGACGCCGTTGTGGCGGATGCGATGGGTCTGGAAGCCAGGGAACAGGGGCATGGTCGTCACCACCTCAGTCGGACAGGGTCAGCATCAGCGAGCCCAGCCGGCCGAAGTCGGCCTGCACCGTGTCGCCGGGCCGAACTTCGAGCGGCACCATGCAGGTGCCGGTGGACACGCACTGGCCGGCTTCGAGCGTGACGCCGAGCACCGACAGCGTGTTGACCAACCAGGCCAGCGCCGCGCGTGGGTCACCGAGCGCGGCGCGGCCCTCGCCATCGCGGGCGGTGCGCTCGCCGTGGGCGTCCGACACGCGGGCGTGCACCTGGTGCGCGCTCAGATCGAGGCCGCGCCAGACGGCGGGAGCCGCGGGGCCGAACACGAACGGCCCGCAGCAGGCCGCGTCGGCGATCAACTGCGCCTGGCCGGCACGCGTGAACTCGGCATAACGCGAATCGGGCACCTCGAAGACCGGGTGCAGCGAGTCGACCGCCGCCAGGATCTCGTCGACGGTGTACGGCGCCGTGCGTGCAGGCAGGCTCTGCCCGAAGCGGAACCCGAACTCCGGTTCGACCACGCGCATGCGGTTGCCGGCGAGCGAGATCGCGCGGCCGACCTCGACCACGCCGCCCGAGAGGATGCGCCCGGCCAGCGGCCCGTCGACGTTGATGTGCTTCTGCCCCGCCAGGCTGGTGGCGGCGATCTTCCAGCCGACCACGCGCTGGCCCGTGACGTCGGCGAGCGCGGCCTGGATCGCATGCCCTTCGGCGTCGCTGCGCGGTCGCAGCGCCGGCGGCAGTTCGCCCAGCACCGTTCCGGCGCAGCGATGGCGCCACAGCAGTTCACAGGCTGCGCGTGTGGTGCCGGTCATGTCGGCTCTGTCAGGTTGCCACGTGCGGTAGCGTAACAACGCCTGCGCGCCCGATGACTGAGTTTTTACCCAATTGCACTTGACAGACACCAGCTGACGATACGCCTAGGGAAAGTACGAACGACGAAGTTTCCGCCCAGGTTTACCATCGATAGACATATGCGATTTGCAGCCGCCGTTCTTCAAGTTGGCACTTCAACCGGCTGGCTTTTTTGCCCCGCTTGTCTATCGATAGTCAGATGGGCGATCGGCCCTTCAGCAACACGCGCTGCGCGCAGGCGCAGCGCGGCGCCAAGCTCGGCGCGCGTGCGTGCGGTGGGCGCGCGGTGCGCGTGGCTCCTGGCCTGGTTCTCTTGTTTGGGCATGACCGTCGCCGCCGTTGCGCAGCCACTGCCGGCGCCGCTACTCGTGATCGATTTCGATCGCCTGGGCATGGGCACGCTCCCGCCGGGGGTGTCCATCCAGACCCAGTTCCGTGCGCCCGACGTGGTGCCCGGCGTGGTCGGAAGCGCGTGGCGCGCCGACGGTTTCTCGAGCTACGCGGACGCCGCGTTGGCCCTCGACCCGCGATCTGGCTTCACCCTGTCATTGTGGGTGGCGCTCGAAAGTTATCCCTCGGATCTCGAGGTGCCGGTCGGCCAGCTGTCGCCATCGTCCGTCGCGCAGCAAGCGTCGGGCGATGCGGGCTTCGACCTTTACATCGACACCTTCGGCCGATGGGGATTCAAGGTCGTGACCTCCGCCGGCGTCGTTCGCGTGCCATCGCCGAGCCGGTTTCCGCTGCGCCGATGGGTCCAGTTGGTGGCCAGCGTCGACACGGCCTCGGGTGTCGTGAGCCTGTATCAAGACGGCGCCCTGGTGGGCTCGGCCAACGGCGCACCGGGCATGAGCCTGCGGCTGGCGCAGGCGCCGCTGAGGCTGGCCAGGCCCGCGGTCGAGGCCAAGATCCTGCAGTTCAAGGTCAATGGCCTCAACGCAGCCTACGACCTCGTAGCGGTCTACCCCAAGCCGCTGGGGCCAGCGCAACTGGCGCTGCTGCCGGGGCCCAATACGACTGACGCGACGAAGGCACCCGATGCTGGCCCTTCGCTCGTGGTGCCCGAAAGCCGATTTGCCGGTGACCACCTGCGGCCGCGCGTTCACCCGCTGCCGCCGGCCAACTGGACCAACGAGCCGCACGGCCTGGTGCGTGTCGGTGACGCCTGGCACATGTTCTACCAGCGCACGCCCAATGGGCCCTACAAGACCCAGATGCACTGGGGACACATGTCCAGCCGCGATCTGGTCACCTGGGAGCACCACCCGGATGCGCTGCGGCCCGAGTTGCAGACCGACAAGTTCGGTTTCGACATGAAGGGCATCTGGTCGGGCCACGTCATCACCGACGGCGGCAAGGCCTTTGCTTTCTACACCAGCGTCAACCATGGCGACCGGCTCGCAGCCAGCAACCCGGGGATCGCGATGGCTGTCAGCGAGGACCCGCAACTGCGTGAGT
>JAABTC010000130.1 GCA_011390055.1 Burkholderiales bacterium
AGGCCGACCCCTCGCTCTCGCTGTTGCTGACCTTCGGCCTGGCGATGGTGGCCGAGCAGGCGTTGCGCATGATCTACGGTGCACCGCCGCTGACCTGGTCGATCCCACCCGAACTGCGCGGCCAGATCTTCATCGGCGACTTCGTCTACCCGCGCTACCGGTTGCTGATCCTGGGGGTTGCCGTGGCCTGCGTGGCCGCACTGTGGTTCCTGCTGCAGCGCACGCCCTTCGGCCGCGTGGTGCGCGCCGGGGTACAGAACCCCGACATGGTCGGCGCGCTCGGCATCTCGCTGGAACCGTACATGGCCGTGATCGCCTTCCTTGGCATCGGCCTGGCAGGCCTGGCGGGTGTGATGCTGGCGCCGATCTTCGCGATCCATCCGGCGATGGGCGCCGAGATCATCACCTCAGCTTTCGTGGTCGTCGTGATCGGCGGGCTCGGCTCGTTCTGGGGCGTGGTGCTGGCCGCCGTGGTCGTCGGCGTGACCAAGGGCGTGGTCACCGCCGCGGGCTACCCGCAGTACAGCGAGGCCGCGATCTACCTGCTGATGCTGCTGGTGCTGTTGCTGCGCCCGCGCGGCCTGTTCGGCGAACGCATTCAACGTTTCGAGTAACGCCCCGATGCCGACCCGCCGACACCTCGTCATCGCTGCACTGGCCCTGTTGTTGCTGCCCATCGCGCTGTCCATGCTCGGCCTGGGCGTGACCTCGGCCACCGAGGTGGTGGTCTTCGCGCTGGCCTGCATGGCGCTCAACATCCTCGTCGGCTACACGGGGCTCACCTCGTTCGGCCACGGCGCCTGGTTCGGCCTGGCCGCCTACGCGGCGGGCATGTCGCAGCGTGATCTGTTTCCGGGTTCGTTCTTCCTGCCCCTGGCACTCGGCTTGACCGTGGTGGTGCTGCTGGCTACCGTCTTTGGCTTCCTGATCCTGCGCCGTCGCGGTGTGTACTTCTCGTTGCTCACGCTGGCTTTGGCGGCGATGCTGTACTCGGTCGCTTTCCGCTGGACCGAGGTCACCGGCGGGGAGAACGGCTTGGGCGGTATCACGCGGCCGGTGATCGGCGGACTGTCGTTCGAGAACGCAAACACCTACTACGCCCTGGTCGCGAGCCTGGCCTTTGCGGCGGTGCTGGCGCTGTGGCGCTTCCACCGCTCGCCACTGGGCAGTGTGCTGGTGGCAGTGCGCGAGAACGAACAACGGGCACGCTTCATCGGCTACCCGACCAACCGGGTCAAGCTCACCGCCTTCGTCTTCTCGGCCGGCCTCACCGGACTGGCCGGCATGCTTCTCGCGTTCAACAACCGCATGACCTCGGCCGAGCCGATCTCGGTGGCGTTCTCGGGAGAACTGCTGGCGATGGTGGTCATCGGCGGCATGCGCTCCTTCCTCGGCCCGGCACTCGGTGCGCTGTTCTTCGTGATCTTCCGCGACTCGCTGTCGCGCGTGACCGAGAACTGGCTGCTCTTCTTCGGCCTGCTGTTCGTGGCCTTCATCGTCTTCTCGCCGACCGGCTTGGTCGGCCTGTACGAAAGGGCGACGGCGCGCTGGCGCAAGACGGCCGTGGGCGAGGCGGCGATGGCGCAGCGCCTGGCCGGCACGGTCACCCTGCCGGACTTCCTGCGTCCGCCGCGCATCGAGGGCAACGCTATCCTGGAAGCGATCGGCCTGGCCAAGTTCTTCGGCGGCATCCACGCCGTGAAAGACATGTCGCTGCGCCTGCGCGACCGCACGCTGCACGCGCTCATCGGCCCGAACGGCGCGGGCAAGACGACGGCCTTCAACCTGATCTCGGGCCTGTACACGCCCGACCGCGGCACGGTCACGCTCGCCGGGCAAGCGATCACGGGGCAGTCGCCCGAGCAGGTCACGCAGGCGGGCATCGGCCGCTCGTTCCAGATCACCAACCTGTTCGCCTCGCTCTCGGTGGCCGAGAACGTGCGCCTGGCGGTGCAGGCGCGGCACCCGAAGCGCTTCGCGCTGTGGACCGACGCCGCGTCGCTGGCGGACGTCAACCGCGACAGCGCCGAGGTGGTGCGGACGATGGGTCTGGGCGGCATGGAATCGGCGCCGGCATCGTCGCTGTCGTACGGCGGCCAGCGCCTCTTGGACATGGCCCTGGCCTTGGCCACGCGCCCGCGCGTGCTGCTGCTCGACGAGCCGCTGGCCGGCCTGGCCGCGGCCGAGCGCGAACGCGTCGGCCAGTTGATCAAGGGCATCTCCGCCGACCTGCCGGTGCTGCTGGTCGAGCACGACATCGACCGCGTCTTCGCGCTCGCCGACGCGGTGACGGTGATGAACGACGGCGAGGTGCTCGTCGATGGCACGGTCGACGATGCGCGCGACTCGCCGCAGGTGCAGGCGGTGTACATCGGCGCTGGCTCGCACGCGCTGGCCGAGCGCGAGCGGCCGAGCGCGGCACGCGACAGCGTGCTGTTGAAGCTCGACGGCGTGAACACCTTCTACGGCAAGAGTCACATCCTGCGCGATGTCAGCCTCGAGGTTCACGACCGCGAGATCGTCGCGCTGCTCGGCCGCAATGGCGCCGGCAAATCGACGTTGTTGAAGTCGGTGATCGGCGTGGCCGCCCCCGCCAGCGGCAGCATCACGCTCGGCGACGAGCCCTTGGCGCGCCGCCCGGCCGCCGAGATCGCGCGCCGCGGCGTGGCCTACGTGCCGCAGGGCCGTGGCCTGTTCGCAGGCATGTCGGTGGCCGAGAACATGGAGCTCGGCCGACTGAAGCGGCGCAACGGCGCCGGCATGCACTGGGAAGAGGAAAAGATCTTCGCCTTCTTCCCGCGCATCAAGGAGCGCTGGCGCTCGCCCGCCGATTACCTCTCGGGGGGCGAGCAGCAGATGGTGGCGGTGGCGCGCGCGCTGTCGGGCGACACCCGCGTGCTGCTGCTCGACGAACCCTTCGAGGGCCTGGCGCCGGCCATCGTCGAGGAGTTGTTCGAGGCTTTCGACAAGTTGCGCCAGGAAGTCGCGATCCTGATCGTCGACCACCATCTCGACCTGGCCCTCGCGCTGTCGGACCGCACCGTCGCGCTCGAACGCGGTGAGGTCACGCACACCGGCCCTTCCGCCGCGCTGTCGCGCGACCTCGAGTTACGGCGCAAGGTTTTGTGGCTCTGAACCCGAGAAATTCGATGACTGTGTACTCTGCATCCCCCGGTACCGCCGCCATCGTCGGCGCCGGCCTGATCGGTCGCTCCTGGGCCAACGTCTTCGCCCGTGCTGGCTGGCAGGTGCGGGTGTGGGACCCGAGCGACACGCAGCGCGCGGCGGCGCAGGCCCTGGTTGCGCAGTCGCTGCGCGAACTCGAACCGCACGGCCTGGTGCAGGACGCTGCAGCGGCCGCGGCGCGCGTCGTGGTCGTGGCCACGCTGGAAGACGCGGTGGGCACCGCCGACTACGTGCAGGAGTGCGGCCCCGAGGTGCTGGACATCAAGCGCAGCACCTTCGCAGCGCTCGATGCGGCCGCGCCGCCACACTGCATCCTGGCCTCCTCCACCTCGGCCATCGTCGCTTCGTTGTTCACCGAAGCGCTGGCCGGCCGCGCGCGCTGCATCGTCGCGCACCCGGTCAACCCGCCGCACCTCGCGCCGGTGGTCGAGCTTTGCGGTGCACCCTGGACGAGCGACGCCACCAAGGCACGCGCGCGCGAGGTGATGCTGGACGTGGGGCAAGTCCCGATCGACGTCAAGCGCGAGATCGACGGCTTCGTGCTCAACCGCTTGCAGGTGGCCTTGCTGACCGAGGCCTTCCGCCTGGTGCAGGACGGCATCGTCAGCCCGCAGGACGTCGACAAGACGATCTGCGACGGCCTGGGCCTGCGCTGGGCCTTCATGGGCCCGTTCGAGACCATCGAGCTGAACGCCCCGGGCGGCATCGCCGACTATTGCGAGCGCTACGTGCCCTGGTTCCGCCGCTACCTGGCCGACCTGCCGACAGCCCAGGTGTGGGACGACGCGTCCTGGCGCGCCGCGGCTGCGCAATGGGGCCCGGCCCCCGACGCGCAAGCGGTGGCGGCCAAGAGCCTGTGGCGCAACGAACGGCTGGCTGCACTGGCCGCGCACAAGCGCGCACAACATCCCTGGCAGGCAACTTGATTCAAGGAGCACAAGCAATGGCCAACACGAAGAGCAAGCAGCGCAAGGTGATGATCACCTGCGCCGTCACCGGCGCGATCCACACGCCGAGCATGTCGCCGCACATTCCGATCACGGCGGACGAGATTGCCGAGGCCGCGCTCGGCGCGCACGAGGCCGGCGCCGCGCTCGTGCACCTGCATGCGCGAGATCCCGTCGACGGCCGACCCGACCAGCGCCCCGAGGCCTTCGCGCCGTTCTTGAAGCGCGTGAAGGAGGCCAGCAACGTCGTCATCAACATCACCACCGGCGGCGCGCCGACGATGGGCGTCGAAGAGCGCCTGAAACCCTGCGCCCACTTCAAGCCCGAGGTGGCCTCGCTCAACATGGGCTCGATGAACTTCGGTCTGTACCCGATGCTGGCCCGCTTCAAGGACTTCAAGTTCGACTGGGAGCGGCCCTACCTCGAGGGCTCGGACGAGCGCATCTTCAAGAACACCTTCGCCGACATCGCCAACATCCTGACCACCTGCGCGGCCAACCGCACGCGCTTCGAGATCGAGTGCTACGACATCGGCCACCTCTACACGCTGCGCCACTTCGCCGACCGTGGCCTGGTCAAGCCGCCGTTCTTCATCCAGTCGGTGTTCGGCATCCTCGGCGGCATCGGCCCGCACCCCGAAGACGTCGCGCACATGAAGCGCACGGCAGACCGCCTGTTCGGCGACGAGTACCGATGGAGCGTGCTGGGCGCCGGGCGCAACCAGTTGCCGATCGCCACGCAGTCGCTGGCCCTCGGCGGCAACGTGCGCGTCGGTCTGGAAGATTCGCTCTGGATCGGCGCCGGACGCCTGGCTGAAAGCAACGCCCAGCAGGTGCGCGCCGTGCGCCAGGTCATCGAAGGCCTGGGGCTGGAAGTGGCGACTTCCGACGAGGCCCGCGAGATGCTGGACCTGAAGGGCGGCGATCAGGTGAATTTCTAGTCGCAGCGCGCGCAGCCCGCGCTGCGCGCCGGGCCGGCGTGCGCCCAAGCTATCCTCCCGGCCCATGTACGCGTCCTTCTTCGGCCTGAAGCACGAGCCGTTCTCGATCGCGCCGGACCCGCGTTACCTTTTCATGAGCGAGCGCCACCGCGAGGCGCTGGCGCACCTGCTGTATGGCGTGAAGGGCGGCGGCGGCGGCTTCGTGATGCTGACCGGCGAGATCGGCGCCGGCAAGACCACCGTCTGCCGTTGCCTGCTCGAGCAGATTCCGAAGAACTGCAACGTCGCCTACATCTTCAATCCGAAGCTCACGTCGATCGAGCTGCTGAAGACGGTCTGCGACGAGTTCCACGTGCCGTACCCGACGCGCAGCAGCGGGCGCACCACGGCCAAGGATTACCTCGACCCGCTGAACAAGTTCCTGCTCGACTCGCATGCCGACGGCAAGCACAACGTGCTGATCATCGACGAGGCGCAGAACCTGTCGGCCAGCGTGCTCGAGCAGCTTCGGCTGCTGACCAACCTCGAGACCAACGAGCGCAAGCTGCTGCAGATCGTGCTGATCGGCCAGCCCGAGCTGCGCGCACTGCTGGCCCGGCCCGAGCTCGAACAGCTGGCCCAGCGCGTCGTGGCGCGCTACCACCTCGGGGCGCTGACCGAGCCCGAAACCGCGCAGT
>JAABTC010000131.1 GCA_011390055.1 Burkholderiales bacterium
GGCCGGTCGGGTGCCGGCATCGATGTTGCGACCGCCGTGCCTGATCGGCCGCGAGCCGGCGTGGCAGAGCTTGCAGGGGGTCTGGGATGCCGGTCGGATCGCGATCGTCACCGGCGACGGCGGCATGGGCAAGAGCCGGCTGATCGGCGACTTCGCCGCGGCGCAGGGCGGCTGCCAGGTGGTGGGCGCGCGACCCGGCGATGACCGCGTGGTGTATGCCTCGCTGTCGCGCTGGCTGCGCGCGCTGCCCGCGCCGGCGCTGCACGGCCTTGAGCCTGCGCAGGCCAACGAACTCGCTGCCGTGCTGCCCGAACTCGGTGTCGCGCCGGCCACGCAAGGCCGCGAGGCCCGGGCCCGCTTCTTCAATGCCGTCAGTGCTGCGCTCAGCCATCCGTCGCTCGAAGGCCTGGTGGTCGACGACCTGCACTTCGCCGACGCGGCCAGCCTCGAGGCGCTGGGGTATGCCGTCGCGGCTTCCCCACGGCGCTGGATCGTCACGGCACGCCAGGACGAGCTGTCCAGCGCAGGGCGCACCCTGCTGGCCGACTGGCTGGCCGAGCCGGCATCGGTGCAGGTGCGGCTGACGCCGCTGACCCTGCCACAGGTCACCGAAGTGGTCGACTCGCTCGGGCTCGACGTGCTGGACGACTCCGCCGCGGCGACGCTGTGGCGCCACTCGGGTGGCAACCCGCTATTCCTGCTCGAGACGCTGAAGGCCTGGCTCGGGGGTGGCATGCCGGGCGCCCGTGCCGGGGCCGGTGGCGCCGTGACCCGGCAGGTTCACCTGCCGTCGCGGCTGCCGGTGGCGGCCAGCCTGCACACCCTCATCGAGCGCCGCATCGGCAACCTGTCGACCGATGCGGTGCGGCTGGCGCGCTGCGCGGCGGTGGCGGCGCCGGACTTTTCGATCGAACTGGCCTCGCACGTGCTGGGCCTGCGCACGCTCGACCTGTCCGACCCCTGGGCCGAACTGGAAGCCGCCCAGGTGCTGCAGGACGGCGCCTTTGCGCACGACCTGATCTACGAATCGGCCCTGGCCTCGGTGCCGGCCCTCGTGGCGCAGCAACTGCACGCCGAGATTGCCGCGTTCCTGCAGCGGCGCGGCGGCGAGCCGGCGCGGCTGGCAGTGCACTGGGCCCAGGCCCGCCAGTGGGCGCAGGCGGCCGCGGCGTACATGGCGGCGGCGCAGCGCTCGCGCGACGCCTCGCGCCAGACCGAGCAGTGCGCCATGCTGTCGGAGGCGGCCCGGTGTTTCGGCCTGGCCGGACAGGCCGAGGGCCGCTTCGAAGCCCTCTTGCAGCGCGCACGCGTGCTCGCCGCCAACGACCTGGGCGCCGAAGCCAGCGCCGCGGTGGCTGCACTCGAGCAGGCCGCCACCACCGACGAGCAGCGCCTGATGGCCCTGGACACCCGGCTCGAGTTGTCGATGACGCGCTACGAGATCGACGCGGCCCTGCAGCTCGGCCGCCAGGCGATCGTCAGCGCGCAGGCCCTAGGCCGCGCCGATCTCGAGCTGCGCTTTGCCATCATCCTGTCGGGCGCGCTGTGCGACGCGCGCTGCGCCGGCGAGGCCGTGGACCTGCTCGCGCCCTATGGGCCCTGGGTGCGCCGGCATGCGGGCGCGGAGGAGCAGTGGGAGTACTGGGAGGCCGCGGCGCTGGCGCTGGACTACGCCAACCGTCTGCGCGACGCGTTGCCCGCGTGGGAGGCGGCGCGCGCGGTGGCCCACAGCACGGACCGCCGCGACCTGCTCTGGAAAACGATGTCCAACGCCGCATCGACGCAGGCCAAGATGGGCCTGGTGCGGGAGGCCGCGCAGGCCGCCGAACAAGCGCACCAGCTGGCGCTGGCCTCCAACGATGCGGTGTCGATGCGGGTGCTGCAGATGCAGTGCACGCTGGCGCACCGCCTGCGCGACGTTGGGCGCCTGGGCCAGGCGATGGAGCTGCTCGAGCAAGCCCTGGCCGGCTATGGTGCGCGCGGCGCCTCCGACTCCGACAAGGCCCTGGCCGAGCAGCGCCTGGTCGTCGTCTACCAGCAGCTCGGCCAGCCGCTTCGTGCGCAAGTGCTGCTGGCCGACGAACGCCGCGGCGTGCCGCGTGGCGTGGCCATGATCCGGCTGGCGCACCGTGCCGAACTCGAAGCCCAGCTGGGCCACGACGGCATTGGGCCCATGCGCGAAGCGCTGCAGATCATTCCCGACACCGACGACATCTACCACCGCATCACCAGCTTGTTCGCGACCCGTCTGTTGCCGGCCGACGAAAGCGAGGGGCTGGCCTCCAGCCTGGCCTTGTGGGCGGTCCTGCGCGAGCGCTATGGCGTGGCCCTGGCGGGCCATGTGCGCGCCGCCGCATGCGCCCTGACGCAGCACGCGCCGAAGCGCGCCCTGCCGCACGCCGAGGCTGCGCTGCTGCTGGCCCGGCAGTACCTGCCCGACAGCTTCTACCTGCCCGAAATGTGGCTGGTGGCCGCGCAGACGCTGCTGGCGCTCGGCCGCGAGGTCGACGCGCGCCGCATCGTCGAGGCGGGTGCCGCCTGGGTGACGGCGGCGCACGACACGACCGTGCCGGCCGAATTCCGCGACAGCTTCCTGCACCGCAACCCGGTCAACCGCGAACTGCTGGCGCTGTCGCAGCGGCTGGCCGCGGCCTAACGCATTCATAACGTCGGGCTCGGCACAGTCGCCCTGCGCTCCATGCCGGCATCCGCATGCCATGCGGCGGCAGCGCACCACCACCGATGGGAGATTCAAATGAAGAACCGAACCGCGACTGCAACCGCAACCGCAAAAGACGGCTGGGCCCTGAGTGCCACGGCCTTCCCGATTCGGCGACGCAAGGTGAAGCCCAAAGCCAGTTGAGTGGAGCCCGAATTTCGCGGCGCTCGACGTCAAGCCAGAGGCTTGGCTCGCTGGGCCGTCCGAGTCCGCGCGGCCTGCGCCCCGAAGGGGGGGGTTTCCGTGGCCGGTAGCTTGGCAATTCATTCCGTTCGTCCCGCGGTATTGAAGAGCCGGCGCGGCAGCTCGTCGGCAGCGGGCGCAGCCTGTCTGCCAAGTGGCGCGAAGCATCGCACCGCTGGCAGCGGGCCCGGGGGCGGTGGCTACAGTGCGGCCCATGACGACTGCCGACCCTTCCGCCACCCGTGCCCGCTGGGCCGAACGCCTGACCCCGCTGGTGCGGGCCTTTCACGCCTATGGCAACTGGCTGGTCTCTATCAGCTGGAAGCGCTTCTTCCTGCTGGCGTTGCTGTTGATGATCGGCGCCGGGGTGCTGCAGCACATTCCGCCCTTCAGCTGGACGGTGGCCGAGAAGGTCGAAACCCGGCCGGCCCGGGTCGTCGTGGTGCCCAAGTCCCCGCTCCCACCCACGGCACCCGCCGCCCCCGGTGGGCCCGGGGTGCAGGAGCGCAAGGAGCCGCTGATCCGCATCGAGCGGCCCAAGGGCGATGGCAAGGGCGACATCGAGATCACGATCGGGTCGCACGGCATCCGCATCGTGCCCGGCAACTCCGCTGCCGCCGCTTCGGCCGCGCAGGCGGTGGCTGCGGCCGCTTCCGCCGCGGCCGCGGCAGGCTCGGCGGCCGAGCGGGCCGGGCAAGCCAGCGACGGCGTGCGCATCGTGCTGCCCCCCGGTGCAACGGCCGACACGGTACGGGAGGCGGTCGAACAAGCCCGGCGCGACATCCAGGCTTCGATCGACGAAGCGCGCGCCGACGTGGAGGTGGCCAAACGCGACGCTGAACAAGCGCGTCGCGACGCAGAGCAGGCCTTGACCGACCTCGGCAAGGACGCCGGCGCAGCGCGCACCGTCGTCACGCGCACCAGCACCGGCGAGTTCCTGCCCGAGCTCGCGTTCTTCTGGATCGTCGCCTCGATGATCATGAAAATCACCTACAAAGGCCAGTTGAAGGCGCAGGCCCAGGCGGCCGTGGCCACCGAGGTGGCCGAGTCCGAGCAGTTGAAGCGCCAGGTCGTCGAGGCGCGGATGGCGGCGATGCAGGCGCAGGTCGAGCCGCACTTCCTGTTCAACACGCTGGCCTCGATCGACCACCTGATCGAGACCGACCCGCCGCGCGCGAGCCAGATGCAGAAGAACCTGATCGCGCTGCTGCGCGCCTCGATGCCGACGATGCGCGAAGCCAATGCCGGGGGCCCGAAAGACCTGGGCCGCGAGATGGCGGTGATCCGGCCCTACCTCGAGATCTTGAAGGTGCGCATGGAAGAACGCCTGGCCACACGCATCGACGTGCCCGACGGCCTGCTGTCGGCCGAGTTCCCGTCGATGATGATCCAGAGCCTGGTCGAGAACGCCATCAAGCACGGCCTGGAGCCCAAGCCCGAGGGCGGCGAATTGGCGATCAAGGCCGAGATCGTGCACGGCAAGCTGGCCGTCACGGTGGCCGACACAGGCCTCGGCTTCGGCAAGGCGGCCACCGCCGGCACCGGCGTGGGCCTGGCCAACATCCGCGAGCGCCTCGCCCTGCTCTACGGCAGCGCGGCATCGCTCAGCGTCAGCGAGAACCAGCCCAGCGGCACCGTGGTGAAGATCACCGTGCCCTACACCAGCCGCAGCGACGCAGCGGGGTCCGCATGAAGAAGCTCGCCTGGATCGTCCTCGGCGGCGTGCTGCTGCTGACCTTGCTTGCCGCGATGCTGTTCGGCGCCTACCTCGTCTTCGGCCTGCCCGACGACCTCGGCCGCGTCACGATCAACGGCCAGGTTCTCAACCTGCACGGCGCGCATGCAGGCCACTGGCTGCTGGCCTCGTTGATCGTCTTCGTCGGCCTCCTGGTGTTGATGGTGGTGGTGCCGGCGGTGCTGCTGCTGGCGTTGATCGTGCCGCTGACGCTGGCGGCCCTGGGCATGCTGGCGGGCGCCGTACTCACCGGCCTCGTGCTGTCGCCGCTGATCCTGCTCGGCTGGTGGCTCTGGAAACGCAGCCGCAAGCCGGACACAATCCCGGCATGAGCCCTGCCGCCGAACCCGTGCGTTGCGTGATCGCCGACGACGAGCGGCTGATGCGCGAGCAACTGCGCGCGCGCCTGCTCGAAGTCTGGCCCGGGCTGCAGATCGTGGCCGAAGCGAAGAACGGCACCGAGGCCGTCGCCCTGGTGGCCGAGCACCGGCCCGAGCTGGTGTTCCTCGACATCCGCATGCCCGGGCTCACTGGTGTGGAAGCGGCGCGCCAGATTGCGCAGATGGACGTCGGCGACGACGAACTGTTGCCGGAGATCGTCTTCATCACCGCCTATGACCAGTACGCGGTGGAAGCTTTCGAGCAGGGCGTGGCCGACTACGTGCTCAAGCCGGCCGAACGCGAGCGCCTGGCGGTCACGGTCGAGCGCATCCGCAAGCGCCTGGCAGCGCGCGAAGCCGGCTCGCCGGCCGGCGGCGACCAGGCGCAGCCGCTGCAGCAACTGCTGCACACGCTGGCCGCCAAGATGAACCCGACCGGCGCCGCGCCGCGCTACTTGCAATGGATCCAGGCGACGGTTGGCCAGGTGATCCAGATGATCCAGGTCGACGAGGTGCTGTTCTGCATCAGCGACGAGAAGTACACGCGGGTGCAAACCGCCAGCGTCGAAGCGTTGATCCGAAAGCCGATCAAGGAGCTGGTGGACGAGCTTGATCCGGCCCAGTTCTGGCAGATCCACCGCAGCACCCTGGTCAATGCCAACGCGATCGTCAGCGTCACGCGCGACTTCAGGGGCCGCCAGAT
>JAABTC010000132.1 GCA_011390055.1 Burkholderiales bacterium
GCCGTTGACCCCCGGCAAGGCGCTCGACAACGTCGACCGGGGCGTGCCGACCGCGGTGGCGCCGGAGCCCTTCTCGTTGATCAGGTGCGGGTACAGCTTGCCGTACAACGTCACGTTGCTCTGGGCCAACACGGCCGGGGCGGTCATGGCCGCAGCCACCGCGATCACGAGGGGGAGCTTGTTGAAGTTCATGGGGTCTCCAGGTTGTGGTCGGTGAGGGGCCGGCACTCCCCGTGGAGTGCCGCCGTCGGTCATGGATCTCTTCTGTTTGGCGATTCGTTCTTTTATGCGGAACAAAGGTCCGCAAGGAAGAACGATCCCCGTAACGTAAGCAGCACGGGCCCGGCTGTCAATTCGGGCCAGCCCGATTTCACGCCGGTCGCAACACCGGCGCCGGCGGCAGATCGGCCAACTCGGCTTCGTAGGCGGCGTCCATGCGCGGCTGCAGACCGAGCGGCGCCAGCGCCGCAGCAAAGCCTGCGCGGATCTGCGGTGATTCGTCGGCGTAGTCGATCTGGTGGCCGCCGACACGGCGGCTGATCCAGGCCTTGGGCACCCCCTGAGCGTTGCGGATCGAGACCCCCTCGGCCTTGAAGGCCAGGTAGCGCGCGGGGGCATTGCCGGTGTTGAAGTGCTGGTGGAACCACATGTTGGGCGGCACGATCATCGAGCCTTCGCGCCACTCGAAATGCTGCTGCGCCTCGCCTTCGGGCCACATCAGGCTGTAGCCCTCGCCCGACAGCACGATCACGTGGGCGCCGGGGCCATGGGCATGCGCCTTCTTGTAGGTGCCCACCGGAAACTGCGAGATGTGGCTGTTCATGCTGCCCTTGGCCATCGAGAAACGGATGTGGCCACCGCCGGCGCCGCGCTCCTTGGCCGCCACCAGCGGCAGGTTGATCGCGTCGGCAACGAAATTGGTGTCGAGCAGCAGACCCTTCTGCTCGCCGCCGTTGGCGAAGTAGTTGCTTTCACCGGCAAAGCGGTTCTCGAAGTCGTGCGCGGTGTTGAACACGAAGTCGACGTCGCCGAAGGCATTCAGGATCACCGGCGCGTTGGTCACCGAAACGAAGCGCGCGGCATCCCTGCCCGAGCCGTTGAAGTGCTGGTGCCAGGTGTTCAGCGGTATGGCGAAGATGGCACCCGCCTTCCACTCGAAACTGACCTTCGCGCCGGCGTCGTTCCAGACCACGGTGGAGCCGCGGCCGTCGAGGATGTAGACCATCTCCTCGAACAGCTGGCGCTGCGGCGCGAGCTGCCGGCCCGGCGCGATCTCGCAGACATAACAGTCGTTCGAGGTGCGCGAAGCGTCGTGGTTGAGGAACACGCCGCGGCCGCCGCGCCGCGCCCAGGGTTTGAGCTCGACCTCGTGCAGGTTGCGCACGTACATCGCGTCGATGATGTCCAGGCCCTCGTCGGCCACCCAGCGGGTGTAGGGCGTGGCCTTCTCGGTCGCGAACTTGCTGGCAATGGCCTCGGAAACGAGGGCATTCCGGCGTTTCAGGTCGTCGTTCATGCGGGCACCGTGCTGCGGGTCGGGGTTCTCAGGTAGCGTGCGACGCTCTCGGCGGTCAGCACCAGGCCGGGGACGTACTCGGGCGCGTCCTCGATCTGCTCGAGGTCGTTCAGGCCACTGGCCTTGAAGATGCGGTTGATGGCCGAGATCAGGCGCACCGGGCGCTCGGGGTCGGCATTGAAATGCTGGTGGATGGTGTTCGGCGGGATGTAGATCACGTCCCCGGCCTCCCACTCGTAGCGCTTGACCTCGGCCTGCGGCGTCCAGTGGTAGGTGTCGGTGATCTCGACGTCGCAGTCCTGGTGCAGGTCGTAGCCGCGCCCTTCGACCACGTACAGGCATTCCTCGGCCAGGTGGCGGTGCTTGCCCGAACGGCTGCCCGGCGGAATGATCTGCATGTAGGCGTCGACCGTCTCCATGCGGGTGTTCATGCCTTCGTTGAGCAGGTGCTTCAGCAGGCCCTGGCGCGACATCTCCCAGGGCATGTCTTCAGGGCGGACCACTTTCTTGCGCTTGGCATTGCGCTGCGGCGCGGTGGCCGCGTCGTCGAGCAGCTGCTGGTAGAGGTCCTGGTGGGCGCTGCCCTGCAGCCACGCCTTGGCTTCGCTCCATGCCATGTCAGTCCTTCGGGTGGTTGAAGTCGTCTTCGGCTTCGCGCACCTGGAAGCCCTCGCCGCCGAGTCCGGGCTCGCTCGGGCGCGGCTCCACCTGCTGCTGGAACAGCATGTTCATGAACATGTACATCGGCTTGGTCTTGATCACCAGGGCGCGCGCCGGCTTCTCGTTGCTGGCGTTGAAGTGCTGGTGCACGCAGTTGTTGTGCACGATCGCGATGTCGCCGGCCTTCCAGTCGTAGCGCACGCCGTCGTGGATCTCGTAGCCCTCGCCGTCGAGGATGTAGAACGCGGCCTCGTTGACATGGCCGTGTTTCTGGCTCCTGCCGCCCGGGCCGTACTCCTCGAGGTGCAGGTGGAAGGTCTGCGTGATGCCGTCCTTGGGTTCGACGTAGTGGCGGCTGAAGGCCTGCGGGCCGTCGTTGAACTTGATCTCGCTGCCCTTCCTCACCCGCGGCATCGCCCGCAGGCGCGCCAGCTCGGTCTTCAGGTTGTAGCTGCCCTGGATGCCGCGCACGAAGACGCGGTCCTTCTTCGAGTGGTAGTGCGACTCGTTGCCCATGGCAGGGTCCAAGGCGTCCTTCGTTTCATCGACCATATTTTTCCAGTTGATAGCGGCGCGGCTTGAGGGCCCGGCAAAGCTCGCGGTTCAGGCCCACCTGCGGCAGCGAGAGGCCGGCCTGCGCCGCCATCTCCTGCACGATGACCATGTCGTCCTCCGCCCAGGCCATGGTCTGCTTGCCCCAAACCTCGAGGGCGTGGTTCTCGGCGCTGGACATCATCAGCGCACCGCGCAGCACGTCGATGTCCATGCCGTAGGTCTGCGCCAAAGCCAGCGCCTCGTGGTTGGCGACCAGGCAGGCCCACAGGATCGAGTTGTTGGCGGCCTTGGCGACCTGCGCGGTACCGACGCCACCCGTGTGCACCACGTCGGACGAATACGCGCGCAGCACCGGCGTCAGCCGCTCCACGACGTCCGCCGGGCCACCGACGAACGACAGCAGCGTGCCCTCGTCGGCCGCCGCGCCGCCGCGGCAGACGGTGGAGTCGACGACGTGCAGTTCGCCCGCAGCGGCAGCCAGCTCCTGTACCGTTTCCGGCTTGACCGTGCTCAGGATCGCGATGATGGTGCCGGGCCGGGCCGCGCGCAGCGGGCCGTCCGCCGCCAGCAGCGCACGCACCTCGGCGTCGAAGCCGACGCAGACCAGGATCACGTCGCTTTGCGCGGCCAGTTCGGCATTGTTCGCAACCCAGCGCGCGCCGCGTTCGGTGACCAGCGCTTCACGCGCCGGGCTGAGGTCGCTGGCCAGCGTGGTGTAGCCCTTCTTGACGAGGTGGCCGATGATGGGTGTGCCCATGCGGCCGGCGCCGATCAATCCGACGGTGGTCGTCATTGCGCTCATCGCTTCTGGCAAATGGTGTCGAGCAGGGCCGGCTTGCCGGCCTTGACTTGCGCGATCGCGCGTTTCAACGCCGCGGCGACATCGCCCGGCTGGTCGATCGGGCCCTCGGCGTACCAGCCCATCGAACGGGCCAGCGACGCGAAGTCGGGTGGCGGGTCGTCGAGGTCCATGCCGATGTAGGCGCGGTCCACCGGCGTGCCGCGCTGCTGGGCCATGCGGATCTGGTGTTCCCAGTCGTTGAAGTAGGCCCGGTTGTTGTACATGACGACCAGCATCGGGATCTTGTGCTTGGCCGCCACCCACAGTGCGCCGGCATCGAACATCAGGTCGCCGTCGGGCTGCATGTCGACCACCAGGCGCCCCTGGTCGCGGTGCGCCAGCGCCACGCCGAGCGAAATGCCGAACTGCGTGGCGGTGCCGAGCGACTTGCCGGCATGGCGGTAGGGCTTGTCGAAGTTCCAGAGCTTGCGCGTCCAGTCCTCGAGCGTGCCGGCCGTCAGCACCCAGTCCTCGTGCTGGATCTGCTCCCACACCTCGCTGGCCAGGCGCGGCAACGTGATCGGGCTGGCGTCCCAGTCCTGCTTCGCCTCGGCCGCCCACTGCGCGCGCAGCGCGGTGTGCTTGCGGCCGACAGCGGCGCTGCGCTTGGCGACCTTGTCGGCCAGGCCTTCGGTCTTGCGCACCCGCGCCTTCAGCAAGGCCGTCAGCGCGGGCATCGCCAGCGTGGTGTCGGCGACGATGCGCTGGTCGGCGTAGAGCAGGCGCTGGTAGTCCATCGCCCAGGCAGAGATGTTGAGGTCGCCGAAGCCGATGTCGATCCACTGGCAGCCCTTGGGCGTCAGCGTCACCAGCTCGCGCGTGGTGCTGGTCAGCGTGGTGGTCGGACGCTCCCAGTCGCGAACGTCGATGCACAGCACCACGTCGGCATCCTTGAACATGTCTTTCGACATGCTCAGGTTCAGCGGGTGCTGGCTCGGGAAGTTCAGACGCAGGTTCAGGTCGTAGACCGGCGCGCCGAGGGTTTCGGCGAGCTGAACGAGCGCAGCGAAGCCTTTCGGGTCGCGTCCGGCGTACTCGGCCAGGATCACCGGGCGCTTGGCTGCCGCCAGCGTGTCGGCGGCTTTCGCGAGCGCCGCCGGGTCGGGCGCGATCGGCGAGGGCACCGTCTGGAAGCCCTTGGGCGGCAGGGGCACCGGGTGGTCGAGCTTCTTCTCCTGCAACCACGCGTCGTAGCACATGTACACCGGGCCGCGCGGCTCGGTCATCATCACCGAGTACGCGCGCGCGAAGGCCTCGGGCACACCGTCGACCGTGGTCGGCTGGTAGTCCCACTTGGTGTAGTCGCGCACCGCCTGGCCTTGCGACTGGGCCGAGTGGATCCAGTCGATCTTGGGGCGGCGCTTGGTCTCGTCCATCGGGCCGGTGGCGCCGACGATGAACACCGGCGCGCGGTCGATGTAAGCGTAGTAGACCGCCATGTTGGCGTGCAGCAGGCCGACCAGGTTGTGCAGGATCGCCACCATCGGCTTGCCCGACGCCTTGGCATAGCCGTGCGCGATCTGCACCGCCGTTTCTTCGTGCTGGCACAGCATCATCTCGGGCAGGTTGCCGCCGTAGTTGACGATGCTGTCGTGCAGCCCGCGGTAGCTGGCGCCGGGGTTCAGCGCCGCATAGGGCAGGCCGTAGCGATGCAGCAGATCGACGATGACGTCGCCACCCCAGCGATTCTTGGGCTTGACCGCCTTGGGCGTCTTCTTGGGCCGCTCGACGCGGGAAAACGGATCGGATCCAGACATCAGGCGGCCTTCTTCAATTCATCGACCGCCGGCATCGCGACGCACTTCGCGGCATCGATCGTCGCCCAGACCTTTTCGCCGATGCGGGTGTAGATGGTCGGGTGGGTGCGCGACAACAGTTCGCGGGAACCGACCTTGACCCGCCAGTCGAGCGATTCGCCCAGAAAGACCTTTTGATCGACCACGCCTTCGATCACGTTCTGGCCCGGCGCGAGCGGCTCCTGCGACAGGCGCACGTCCTCGGGCCGGATCGAC
Organism: Burkholderiales bacterium; assembly: GCA_011390055.1. Taxonomy (GTDB): domain Bacteria; phylum Pseudomonadota; class Gammaproteobacteria; order Burkholderiales; family Burkholderiaceae_C; genus CADEEN01. The sequence continues at coordinate 5,585 of JAABTC010000132.1, forward strand.
AGAATCACCTCCTGGCCCGGCGCCACGGTTTCCACTGAATAGGAGCGCAGCCGGCCGAGTTCGGTCTCGATCATGTAGAACCGGTCCTCCGGCTCGCGTGCCGCGACCGTGCCGTCGACGAAATTG
>JAABTC010000133.1 GCA_011390055.1 Burkholderiales bacterium
GCCGATGCGTTGGGCGTGGCGCTCGGCCAGATCGCCAAGAGCGTGATCTTTCGGCGCAAGGACGACGACCGCGCGGTGCTGGTCGTGACCTCGGGCGACCGCCGGGTCGACGAGAAGAAGGTGGCCACGGTCGCCGGCACGCTTCGCCGTGCCGACGCCGACTTCGTCAAGGCCAAGACGGGCTTCTCGATCGGCGGGGTCGCGCCGCTCGCGCACAGCGAAGCGCCGCTGACGCTGATCGACCGCGAGCTGTACCGTTTCGAGGAAATCTGGGCTGCGGCCGGCCACCCGAACGGTGTCTTCCGCCTCGCCCCGGCCGAACT
>JAABTC010000134.1 GCA_011390055.1 Burkholderiales bacterium
TTGATGAAAAACTATGCGAACAAGGTCGCAATTTTTCCAATAAGATATGGAACGCCTTTCGCCTCATCAAAGGTTGGGCTGCGGCCGGCCACCCGAACGGTGTCTTCCGCCTGGCCCCGGCCGAACTGCAGTCGTTGACCGGCGCGCCGGTTCACGATGTGACGCAACCAGCCTGACATGCTGCCCAGCCCCTGCAAGAACATCTGCGTGATGCACGAGGCCAGCGGCCACTGCCACGGTTGCGGCCGCACGCTCGACGAGATCGCGCTGTGGAGCGTGCTCGACGACGACGACAAGCGGGCGGTCTGGGCCTTGCTGCCCGAGCGCCTGGCGGCCTTGCCGGCGAGTCCGCGACCCGCAGCGGGTCAGCCGCCGGTGTAGGCAGCCCCCGGCCCAAGGCTCACACCTCGTTGCAAAACTCGGGCTTGTACATCGGCCCGCCAGCGCCTCCAATAACCCAGTCGTGTAAGCCCGTGAACGACGCCCTGCACGAACCTGCGGAGTCCTGCCATGGCCGGCGAGCACCACATGCTTCAACCACCCGATCGCGAAGCCGCCCTGGCGCAGTACCGACGGCGCGCCGGGGTCTACGACCTCGAGCTGGCGACGTTCGAGCCGCTGCGGCTCGCAGCGATCGCCGAACTCGGGCTGCGGCCGGGGCAGACGGTGGTCGACGTGGGCTGCGGCACCGGCCTGAGTTTCGGCTTGCTCGAAGCCGGTGTCGGCCCGGGCGGCGCCATCGTCGGCATCGAGCAGGCGCCGGAGATGATGGCGCAGGCCACCGAGCGCGTGACGCGCATGGGATGGCACAACGTGGGCCTGCACGGTGCGCCGATGGAAGGGTACGTGCGGGCGCCAGGCGCCGCGCTGGCGGATGCTGCACTGCTGCACTTCACCCACGACATCCTGCGCCGTCCGAGCGCCATCGACGCCGTGCTCGCGCAGCTGCGCACGGGCGCCCGCGTGGTGGCCGCCGGCTTGAAATGGGCCGATGGACCGTGGACCTGGCCGCTCGATCTGTTCGTCGGCGCCGCTGCCTTGCATTCGGTGACGTCGATGGAGGGACTCGATGCACCGTGGAGCGTGCTGGCCGAGCGCGTGACGGGGCTGCGTGTGCAGACGATGCTGTTCGGTACGCTTTTCATCGCCAGCGCGGTGACGTGCGCGCCCGGCCCTGGCGCGCCGCGCAGGGCGCCGGCAACCAGGCCACCGCCTGCTGCACCACGCCGCGTTCGGGGCCGTTGAAGCGAGCGAGGCACGGCCTCGCACAGGTCGGCCCGGTTCGCCGTGCCGCGCGCGCGGCGGGTCAAGCCAGCGCGCGCCCGATCAGGATGCGCTGCACGTCACTGGTGCCTTCGTAGATCTGGCACACCCGCACGTCGCGCCAGATGCGCTCGACCGGGAAGTCGCTGACGTAGCCGTAGCCGCCGTGGATCTGGATCGCGGCGCTGCACACGCGCTCGGCCATTTCAGACGCAAACAGCTTGGCCATCGCAGCCTCCTTCAGGCACGGCCGGCCGGCATCCTTCAGGCTCGCGGCATGGTGGATCAACTGGCGAGCGGCTTCGATCTCGGTGGCCATGTCGGCCAGGCGGAACTGCAGCGCCTGGTGCTCGAAGATCGGCTTGCCGAAGGTCTCGCGCTGCTTGCTGTAGGCCAGCGCTGCGTCGAACGCCGCGCGCGCCATGCCCACGCTCTGGCTGGCAATGCCGATGCGCCCGCCCTCCAAGCCCGAGAGCGCGATCTTCAGGCCCTGGCCCTCGTCGCCGATCAAGTTGGCGGTCGGCACGCGGCAGTCCTCGAACAGGATCTGCGCGGTGTCGCTGGCGTGCTGGCCGGTCTTGTCTTCCAGGCGCGCGACCGTGTAGCCGGGCGTGTCGGTCGGCACGATGAAGGCACTGATGCCGCGCTTGCCGGCGGCCTTGTCCGTCACCGCCATCACGATCGCGACGTCGCCGTTCTTGCCGCTGGTGATGAACTGCTTGACGCCGTTGAGCACGTAGGCGTCGCCGTCTCGCACCGCGGTGGTCTTCAGCCCGCCGGCCTCGGAGCCGACATGCGGCTCGGTCAGACAGAAGGCGCCGAGCATCGCGCCGCGGGCCAGCGGCTTCAACCACTGCTGCTTCTGCGCTTCGTTGCCCCAGGCCATCAGGATCGAGCACACGGGGCAGTTGTTGACGCTGACGATGGTCGAGGTGGCGCCGTCGCCGGCGGCGATTTCTTCGAGGATCACGGCCAGCGCCAAGTAGTCGAGCCCGGCACCGTCGTACGCGGTGGGCACTGCGACGCCGTAGCAGCCGAGTTCGGCCAGGCCGCACAGCGCTTCCTTCGGGAAGTCGTGCGACTTGTCCCAGGCGGCAGCCTGTGGCGCGATGCGGTCCTGCACGTAGGCGCGCACGGCGTCCTGGACTGCGAGGTGGTCTTCGTCGAGCAGCATGTTGATCCCCGTCTACCCATCGTTCGGTGCGCCGTCGTGGTTCAAGAAGCGAGCGCTGTCGGCGGCCGACAGTCCCGCAAGCTTGCGGCGCATGTCGGCCACGCTTTGCTCGGCGGACCACCCTGATGCCGCCGGCCGTGCGCAGCAGGTTGTAGCCGGTGTGAAACGATTGCAGCAGCTTCGGTTCGTGCGTGATGTTAGCGAATTACGCATCACCTCAGGGCCGCTCGGCCAACGCCAGCCGCGCCGCCAGCAGCGCGAAGAGGCCCCCGCCCGCAAGGTGCACAGCGCGCAAGACCGCAGGCTGCGGCTGCCAGCGGCGCAGCGGCGCCACCAGCAGCACGAAGAGCGTCAGGAACAGGAATCCCTGGACGATGAACCAGGCGCCGAGGAAGAGGAAGGCTGCGGTCTTGTTCGGCGCGTCGGCGTCGATGAACTGGGGCAGCAGGGCGAGGAAGAACAGGGCGACCTTCGGGTTCAGCACGTTGGTGAGAAAGCCCTGGCGGAACAGCTTCGATGGGCCGGAAGTGGCCGCGGTCGACGACGACCCGATCGGCTCGACGGCCGGTGCGCGTCGCAGCGCCTGGTTCAGCATCCCGATCGCCAGCCACAGCAGGTACGCAGCACCGCCCCACTTGATCGCCGAGAACGCTGCCGCCGAGGCCGCCAGCACCGCGGCCAAGCCGAAGGCCGCGGCCGCGGTGTGCACGATGCACCCTGTGCAGGTGCCCGCGGCAGCCGTCAACCCGGCGCGGATGCCGCCGCGCAAGGTGGACACCAGCGAGAGCGCCATGTCGACGCCGGGCGTGGCATTGACGACCAGCACCGTCAGCGCGAACAGTGCGAGGTCATGGCTGCCGAACATCGTGAACCGTTCGCCCGGAGCTCGTCGAAGGACGCTGTGCAGCACGGCGAGGCTTCGACGGGCTGAGCCGGGACGGGCTGCCGGGGCTTGGGTTTCAGAGGATCTCGACCGCCATCGCGCGCGTCCCGCCGCGCAGGTTCACAGGACCTCCACGGCCATGGCCGTGGCTTCGCCGCCGCCGATGCACAGCGCCGCGACGCCGCGCTTGGCCCCGCGCTTCTTCAGGGCACCGAGCAACGTGACGACGATGCGCGCACCGCTTGCGCCGATCGGGTGACCGAGTGCCACGGCGCCGCCATGGATGTTGACGATCTGGCGCGACAATTTGAATTCGGCCATCGCGGCCATCGTCACCGCGGCGAAGGCCTCGTTGACCTCCCACAGGTCGACGCTCTTGGCGTCCCAGCCGGCGCGCTTCAACACCTTCTCGATCGCACCGACCGGCGCGGTCGTGAACCACTCGGGCGCTTGGGCATGGATCGCGTGGCTGACGATGCGGGCGATGGGCTTGCAACCCATCTTCGCAGCGCTGCTTTCGCGCATCAGCACCAGCGCCGCTGCGCCGTCCGAGATCGACGACGAGGTCGCGGCGGTGATCGCGCCGTCCTTCTTGAACGCCGGCTTCAGGCCGGGGATCTTGTCGAGCTTGGCCTTGAAAGGCTGCTCGTCGAACTTGACCACGCTGTCGCCCTTGGGGCTCTTCAGCGTCACCGGCGCCATCTCCCAGTCGAAGCTGCCGTCCTCGTTGGCGGCCTTGGCGCGCTGGGTCGATTCGATGGCGAACTGGTCCATCGCTTCGCGCGTGAAGCTGTACTTGCCCACGCACTGCTCGGCAAACACACCCATGGCCTTGCCGCGCTCGTAGGCGTCTTCGAGGCCGTCGATGGCCATGTGGTCGTACATCGGCGTGGCGCCGTACTTCACCCCCTTGCGCGCGAACATCAGGTGCGGCGCATTGGTCATGCTCTCCATGCCGCCGGCCAGCATCACCTCGGCGCTGCCGGCCGCCAGCATGTCGTGCGCGAACATCATGGCGCGCATGCCGCTGCCGCACATCTTCGACAGGGTTACCGCGCCGGTCGAATCCGGCAGGCCGGCCTTGCGCATCGCCTGGCGCGCCGGGGCCTGGCCCTGACCGGCCATCAGGCAGTTGCCGAACAGCACCTCGTCGATGGCGTCGACCGGCACGCCCGCGCGCGCGACCGCGGCCTGGATCGCCGAGGCGCCGAGTTCCCACGCGGCGAGCGAAGCGAAGTCGCCGAGCAAGCCGCCGATGGGCGTGCGGGCGGCGGAAACGATCACGATGGGATCGGTGTTCATGGGATCTCCTTTTCAGGGGGCGGGTTGGGAAGGACGGAACCGCTTGTCTGCATCGTACGGAAAAACGTCGTGCACGTGGCCAGCCACGATACGCTCCTTGTGGCCCTGCCAGAAGGCTGCGTCGAGCAGGTCGGCGTGGTGCTGCAGGAAGACCTTGCGCACGCTCTCGTTGCCCAGCAGGAAAGGCGCGAAGGTTTCCGGGAACACGTCCTTGGGGCCGACGTGGTACCAGACCTCGCCGCTCATCTCTTCCTCGGCGTTGCGCGGCTCGGGCACGCGGCGGAAGTTGCAGTCGGTGATGTACTCGATCTCGTCGTAGTCGTAGAACACCACCTTGCCATGCCGCGTGACACCGAAGTTCTTCCACAGCATGTCGCCCGGAAAGATGTTGGCCGCCACCAGGTCCTTGATGGCGTTGCCGTATTCGATCACCGACGCTTCGATCTGGCTCGGGCTGGCTTCGGCCAGGTAGATGTTGAGCGGGATCATCCGGCGCTCGATGTAGAGGTGGCGAATGACGAGCACGTCGCCGTTGTCCTCGACCACGCTCGGGCAGTGGTGCTTCAGCTCGGCCACCAGCGCATCATCGAAGCGCGCGCGCGGGAAGGCGACGTTGCTGTACTCCAGGGTGTCGGCCATGCGGCCAACGCGGTCATGCGTCTTCACCAGCAGGTACTTGGCCATGATCTGGGCCCGCGTGGTGTCCTTGGGCGCCGGATAGAAATCCTTGATCACCTTGAAGACGTAAG
>JAABTC010000135.1 GCA_011390055.1 Burkholderiales bacterium
GCTGCAGACTCTCCGGGGTCGGCTGTGAACGGGCGGCGCGGGGCATGCAGCACTCCTGGGCGGGGGCGTGGCGAGTTGGCCAGAGGTAACTAGGTTACCGAATCGAATGTTACCAAAGGCGGCGGGGTATCCGCTGGTGTGCGGCCTGTTCAGGCTGCCGATAATTCCGCCTCAGCCCCACCGAGTTGCCATGCCGCACCCCTCGCTCGCTCACCGCCCCCTCACCATCGCCACGCGCGAAAGCCGGCTGGCCCTGTGGCAGGCCGAGCATGTGCGCAGCCTGCTCCAGGCGCGCCTGGGCACGCGCGTGCAGCTGCTGGGCATGACCACACGCGGCGACCAGATCCTCGACCGCAGCCTGTCGAAGGTGGGCGGCAAGGGCCTGTTCGTCAAGGAGCTCGAGACCGCACTGGCCGAGGGCCACGCCGACCTGGCGGTGCATTCGCTCAAGGACGTGCCGATGGACCTGCCGGAGGGTTTCGCGCTGGCGGCCGTGCTGGAGCGCGAAGACCCGCGCGACGCCCTGGTGTCGCCGCGCTACGGTTCGTTGGCGGCGTTGCCGCAGAGCGCGCGCGTGGGCACTTCGAGCCTGCGCCGGGTGGCCCAGTTGCTCGCAGCGCGCCCGGACCTTTGCATCGAGCCGCTGCGCGGCAACCTCGACACGCGCTTGCGCAAGCTCGACGAAGGCCAGTACGACGCCATCGTGCTGGCCGCCGCCGGGCTCGTGCGTCTTGGGCTGGCCGAGCGCATCGCTGGTCATTTCGAGGCGGCCGACATGCTGCCGGCAGCCGGCCAGGGTGCGCTGGGCATCGAGATCCGCAGCGACGATGCCGAGCTTCATGCCGCGTTGGCCCTGCTCACCGACCGCACCGCCTGGCTTGCGGTGCATGCCGAGCGCGCCGTCTCGCGCGGTCTGGGCGGCAGCTGCTCGATGCCCCTGGCCGCGCACGCGCATTGGCAGGGCGACCGCCTGCACCTGGCCGCAGCCCTCGGCCACGTCGACGACCCTGGCCAGCCACTGCTGCGCGTGCAGGTGGGCGCCCAGGTGACCGACCGGGGCACATGGCAAGCCGACGGTAGCGACCCCGCCACGCAGGCCGCCGAACGCCTGGGTGCCGAGGCCGTGGCGCTGCTGCACCAACGCGGCGCCGCGGCTTACCTGCAGACGTGAAGCGGGAGACAGTGCGATGACGGCGCTGCGCCTGCTGGTGACGCGGCCCCAGCCGCAGGCCGATGCCTGGGTCGAGCGGCTGCAGCGCCATGCCATCGACGCCTGCGCGTTGCCGCTGCTGTCGATCGAGCCGGTGGCCGACCTGGGCGCGCTGCATGCCGCCTGGCACGACCTGCCGCACTACGCCCTGGTGATGTTCGTGAGCCCGAACGCCGTGAGCCACTTCTTCGCCGCACGCCCGGCGGCACTGCTCGGCCAAGGCTGGCCGGCAGGCTGCCGCGCCGGGGCCACCGGGCCGGGCACGCTGCAGGCGCTGCAGATGGCGGGCGTGCCGGCCGCGCTGTGCGTGGCGCCCCCCGCGCACGCGGCCCAGTTCGATTCCGCTGCGCTGTGGGCCGAACTCCAGTTCGTGCCGTGGGAAGGGCGTGAAGTGCTGGTGCTGCGCGGCGACGGCGGGCGCGACGAATTCGCAGCCCACCTGCGCACCGCCGGCGCGGCGGTGCACTTCACGCAGGCCTACCACCGCCGCGTGCCGCAGCATGGAGCGGCCGAACGCGCGCGGCTCGCTGCGGCCCTGGCCGCGCCGGGCCGGCACCTCTGGTGGTTGTCGAGCACCGAGGCCCTGGGCCACCTGCCCGCGCTCGCACCCGGCGCCGACTGGCCTGCGTCCCAGGCGCTGGCCAGCCACCCGCGCATTGCCGAACGCGCACGCGCGCTGGGCTTCGGCCGCGTCTTCGAGGCGGCGCCCACGCTGGCCGCGGTGCGCGACGCACTGGCGACGATCGAGCCCTGCCTACAATCGCGCTCACTTTGAACGTCCCCGCCCTGCCCGGCGTGCAGCAGCCCTCATTGAGCGACGGTGGCAGCCGCCCGCCCCAACCCACCGAACCGACCGAGCGCGCCGCTCGCGCGCGGCGCTGGGTCCCTGCGCTGGTGGCCCTGGCGCTGCTGTTGACGCTGGCCGCGCTGGCACTGGCCTGGCAGACGCAGCGCCGGGTGCGGGCGCTCGAACAGGAGCTGGTCCGCCGCCAGACCGACAGCCAATCCGTGGCCGCCGAGGCCCGCGTGCTGGCGCGCTCGGCGCAGGAGCTGGCCCGGGATGCCGCGGCCAAGGCCGCGCTGCTCGACGCGCGTGTGGCCGAGGCCAGCTTGCAGCGCAGCCAGGTCGAGGAGCTGCTGCAAGCGGTGTCGCGCTCGCGCGACGAAAACGTGCTGGCCGACGTGGAAGCCGCGGTCCGCGTGGCTCTGCAGCAAAGTGCCATCACCGGCAGCGCCGAGCCTTTGGTGGCCGCCCTGAAGCAGGCCGACGAGCGGCTGGCCCGCTTCAACCAGCCTCAGCTCGAGCGCGTGCGTCGTGCGGTCAACCGCGACCTCGACCGCGTCAAGGCGCTCGGCGTGATCGACGTGCCGGCCTTGACCTTGCGCCTGGACGAAGCCACCCGCGCGGTCGACAACCTGCCGCTGCTGGCCCAGGCACAGACGCCCGCCGAGACGCGCGCACGCGCGGGCGCACCTGGGCGCGGGGCCGGCACCGCGGCGGTCGCCGTACCGCTCTCCGCCTCGGCCCCGGCCCTGGCAGCATCGGTCGCGGCGGCCACGGCGAGCGCTTCGGACTGGCGCGAGCGCATCCGCCTGTGGTGGCGGCAGGGCCAGGGCCAGGTTGGAGACGAGCTGCGTGCGCTCGTGCGGGTCACGCGGATCGACCAGCCCGAAGCGATGCTGATCGCCCCGGAACAGCAGTTCTTTCTGCGTGAGAACCTCAAGCTGCGCCTGCTGAACGCCCGCCTGGCCTTGCTCTCAAGGCAGTTCGAGATCGCCCAGTCGGACCTGCGCGACGCCCAGGCGGCGCTCGAGCGCTACTTCGACCGCAACTCCAAGCGCGTGCAGGCGCTGGCCGAGCTGTTGCGCAGCGTGTCGCAGCAAGCCCGGCAGCCCGGCGTGCCGCGGCCCGATGAAACCTTGGCCGCGCTCGCCGCAGCAGCCGCCGGCCGCTGAAGCGGCCCGACGCACAGCACCATGCGTGGCGTGATCTGGCTGGTGCTGCTGTTCGTCGCGGCGGTCGTCGTGGCGACCGCGCTGGGGCGCAACGACGGCCTGGTGAGCTTGTACTGGAACGGCTGGCGGCTGGACGTTTCGCTGAACCTGTTCATCGTGGCGCTGGTCGGGACGTGCGCGGTGCTGATGCTGGCCATGCGCGCCGTGCAGTCGCTCGTGAGCCTGCCCACGCGCGCCCATGCCTGGCGCTTGCAGCGGCGTGAACAGGCTGCGCAGGCCGCCTTGCGCGACGCGCTCGGCGACTACTTCGGCGCACGTTACAGCCGCGCGCAGAAAGCCGCCGCGCGCGCCGTCGCGATCCACGACAGCACGCCCGAGCTGGCCGGCGACCTGCAGACGCGCACGCTGGCCCATCTGTTGTGGGGCGCCAGCCTGCACCGCCTGCAGGACCGGCCGCGGCGCGACCGCCAGCTGGCCCAGTTGAAGAAGCTGCGCCGCATGCCCGGCGCTGCCCAGCGCGGCACCGACGACGGCGTGCAGCTGATGGCCGCCGAGTGGGCGCTCGACGACCGTGATGCGCAGCGCGCCCTGGCGCTGATCGCCGAGCTGCCGCCGGGCGTGGCGCGCCGCACCCACGCGCTGCGCCTGAAGCTGCAAGCCCAGCGCCTGGCCGACCAGCCCGAAGAAGCGTTGCGCACCGCCCGCCTGCTGGCCAAACACCAGGCCTTCTCACCGATGGCGGCGCAGAGCCTGCTGCGTTCGCTGGCCGGCCTGACGCTCGACGCGGCGCGCGATGCCGATCAGCTCGAGCGCGCCTGGCGCGAACTCGAACCTGCCGACCAGACCGATCCGTACATCGCTGCGCGTGCGGCCCAGCGTGCGGCCGCGCTCGGCAACCCGGCCCTCGGCCGGCAGTGGCTGCTCAGCCCCTGGCAACGGCTGCCCGAGCTCGGCCGCGACGAGCGCGATGCCGTGGCCCTGGCCTTGATCGACACACTGCCCGGACTGCCGAGCGACTGGCTTCCCCGCCTCGAAGCGGCCGAACGCGCCCTGCCGACGGACGCCGCGGTGCAGGCCGCCGTCGGCGCCGCGTACGCCGAGCGTCAGCTCTGGGGCAAAGCCCGCGGGCCGCTCGAACGCTCGGCCGCCGCGACGGCCCTGGGCAGCACCGCACGGCGCGCCTCCTGGCGCACCCTGGCCACCTTGGCCCGTGCCGAAGGCGACGAAGCCCGTGCCGCCCAGTGCCATGCGGCCGCGTCTGCGCTGACCTGATCGAAGGCTGCTGCTACACTCCCGCGCTTGCGGCTGTAGCTCAGCTGGATAGAGTACTTGGCTACGAACCAAGGGGTCGTGGGTTCGATTCCTGCCAGCCGCACCAGAACATTGCGTTCTAGAACAACGGGTCAGATGCTTCGGCGTCTGACCCGTTTTTCTTGGGCTCTGGCAGAAAGTAGGCGCGCCCTGCGCTAGGGCAACGGCCTCACCAGCACGCGGTCCTGGGCCGCGAACGGCGGCGCGAAGCCGAACTGGCTGTCGACGATCAGCAGCCGCCCCTGGGCGATCTTGGCGGTGGTGAAGGTGCGGTTGGCCGGCGTCGGGGTCACGGAGACGGGTTCGCCCGAGGCCCAGTCGCCATCGAGCTTGAGCTCGGTGATCTGGCGCATGAAGTTCTGCACCACCCACAACGTGTGCCCGCGCAGCACGATGCCATCGGCATTGACGAGCGATGCGGACCCGAGGTCGACCTGGACGACCTCCTTGGTCGCCAGGTCGATCCGCCACAGCCGCCCGGTCGTTCCCTGCGCCACCAGCAGGAAGCGGCCGTTCGGCGTGGCGACGATGCCGCCGAGGTTGAAGCCGGGCAACACGACCGGAATCGTGCCGGTGGCGTCGAGCCAGAGCGTGGCCTGCCAGACTCCGCCGGCACCCTGGGCGACGCGCCAGATCCGCGGCTGGTTCGAGTCGGTGAAATAGGCCGCCCCGTCGGGTGCCACCCAGACATCGTTGAGGAAGGTGCCTGCCGGCGTCGCCAGCGGCGTCAGACGGGGGTCGGAAACGCAGGACCGTCAAACGCCTCAAGAACAACGACGCGGCCGGATGCGATGGCGGCGGCAGTCGATTGAATCCAGGCTTTCACGTCGGCCGGCACGTTGT
>JAABTC010000136.1 GCA_011390055.1 Burkholderiales bacterium
TGAGGAAGGTGCCTGCCGGCGTCGCCAGCGCAGCCAGCGTCGCGCCGTCGGGCGAAATCACCCACAGCCGACCGCTCGGCCCGCCGGCGATGAAGACCCGGCCGGCGTCATCGACGTCGATGCCGCGCGCCGTGGTGCGGCCATCGATCCCACCGGGCAGCCAGACCTCGAGCGCCTCCTCACCGAGGCGACCGCGATAGATGCGCCCGCCGTCGTTGACGCCGCTGACATAGAAGGTCTCGCGCTGCTTGTCGTAGCCGATGCCTTCGAGCAGGATGCCGGCCGCCGGCAGGTCGTAGCCGAAGGACGGCTGACTGGATTGCGCCCGGCT
>JAABTC010000137.1 GCA_011390055.1 Burkholderiales bacterium
TGGCAGGAGACGGAAGCAAAAGCCCGGGCGCTGCTTCGGGCCGCCGAGTTGGTCGAGGAGGGGTTTTGAGATGTTGTTGATGATCGACAACTACGACAGCTTCACCTTCAACCTGGTGCAGTACTTCGGCGAACTCGGCGAAGACGTTCGGGTGGTGCGCAACGACGAGATCGATGTCGCCGGCATTGCAGCGTTGCAACCTTCGCGGCTGGTCCTGTCGCCCGGGCCTTGCACGCCGGCCGAGGCGGGCGTGTGCATCGAGGCGGTGCGCCACTTCGCGGGCCAGCTGCCGATCCTGGGGGTGTGCCTGGGGCACCAGGCCATCGGCGCGGCGCTGGGCGGGCGCATCGTGCGCGCGCAAGTGCAGATGCACGGCAAGACCAGCGACCTCGCGCACGATGGCTTGGGCGTGTACCGCGGCCTGCCCGAGCGCTTCCCGGTCGTGCGCTACCACTCGCTGGCCATCGAGCGCGCGACGCTGCCGCACGAGCTGGTCGTCACGTCGACCGCCGACGATGGCGAGATCATGGGGGTACGACACACCCGGCTCGCCATGGAGGGCGTGCAGTTCCACCCCGAGTCGATCCTCTCGCAGCAGGGCCACGCGATGCTGCGCAACTTCCTTTCGGCCTACCCCGCATGAACGCACCCACGCCCATCGACTTGCGCAGCGACACGGTGACGCGGCCGACCCCGGCGATGTGGGAGGCGATGCGCCGTGCCGAACTCGGCGACGACGTGTTCGGCGACGACCCCACGGTGAATGCCCTGCAGCAGCGCCTGGCGGCCGACCTGGGATTCGAGGCGGCCCTCTTCATGCCCACCGGCACGCAGAGCAACCTGTGCGCGCTGATGGCCCATTGCGACCGCGGCGACGAATACATCGTCGGCCAGATGGCGCACACCTACCGTTGGGAGGGCGGCGGCGCAGCGGTCCTCGGCAGCATCCAGCCGCAGCCGTTGCCCAACCAGCCCGACGGCACGCTGGCCCTCGCCGAGATCGAGGCTGCGATCAAGCCCGACGACGCACACTTCGCGCGCACCCGGCTGCTGGCCCTGGAGAACACCTGGGGCGGCCGCGTGCTGCCGATGGACTATGTTGCAGCTGCCACGCAACTGGCGCGTGAACGGGGCCTGGCGAACCACCTCGACGGCGCCCGGCTGTTCAATGCCGCTGTTGCGACGGACCTCGAGCCTCGCGACATCGCGCGCCACTTCGACAGCGTGTCGGTCTGCTTCAGCAAAGGTCTGGGCACGCCCGCAGGTTCGGCTTTGTGTGGCAGCCGCGAGCTGATCGGCCGCGCGCACCGCTGGCGCAAGATGACTGGCGGTGCGATGCGCCAGAGCGGGGTGCTCGCCGCGGCCGCGCTGCATGCGCTCGACCACCATGTCGACCGGTTGGCCGACGACCATGCCCACGCGCGCGCTCTGGCCGACGGCCTGCAGGGCCTGCCTGGCGTGCAGGTCGACCTGCCGCAGACCAACATCGTTTTCGTCGATCTCGCGCCCGACCGGGCACCCGGCGTGGTCGATCGCCTGCGCGAGCGCGGCGTGCTTGCCACAGGCCTGTACCGGCTGCGCCTGGTGACGCACCTGGACGTCAGCAGTGACGACGTCGGTCGGGCGATCGAGATCCTGCGACGCACGCTCTGAGCGCCCTCAAGGACGGGGCCGGGCCCCGCCCCGGGCCGCACGGCGGCTGCCACACCGCAAACTCCGGAGTGGTCTAAGGTTTCCCGGAGGCGCTGCCGCGCCTACTTGCCGCGCGCGAGCTTGACGCTGCCTACCTTTTCCAGCAGCACTTCGGTTGTGCCCGCGCGCACGAAACCCAGGCGGGTGGCCGCCGCTCGCGACACATCGAGCATGCGCCCGGGGGTCGTCGGACCGCGATCATTGATGACCACGACGACACTGCGTTGGTTCTTGGTGTTCGTGACCTTGATCTTCGAGCCGAAAGGCAGGCTCGGGTGCGCGGCAGTCAACGCGGCGGCGTTGAAGCGCTGGCCCGATGCGGTTCGGCGGCCGTTGAACTTGCTGCCGTACCAGGCGGCCGTTCCCGACATCGCATCGCCGGCCAAGGCCGCAGGCGCTTTCGGTGCCGGCGCTGCAGCCGGGGGTGGTGCAGCGGGCGGTGCCGCCGCAGGCGCCGAGGCGCTCTGGCCACTTGCAGCCGTGGTCACGGCCAGGACGAGGGCGGCCACGAGGCCGTTGAGCACAGTCTTCATGTTTGTCTCCTGATTTGGATGTCGTTGAATCTGCCAGCCCAGCGCCGCTGCAGGCCGGGCCCTGACAGGCGGACGGCGCAGGCGGCGAATATTGTGCATGGAAGTAACGCCGGTCAGCGCGGCCTGCCTGGGGCCTCCTCTAGACTCATGGCCCGCCGCCCGGAGCCAGCATGCCCATCACCGACACCGAAGCGCTGACGCGCACCATCGAGCACCGCGAAATCTTCCATGACGAGATGCTGGCGATCGTGCGCCGCATCATGGGCGGCGAAATGTCGCCGGTGATGATGGCCGCGATGTTGGTCGGCCTGCGCGTCAAGAAGGAGACGATCGGCGAGATCACCGCGGCCGCCCAGGTGATGCGCGAGTTCTCGACCAAGGTCGACGTCGCCGACCGCACCCATCTGGTCGACATCGTGGGCACCGGCGGCGACGGTTCGCACACCTTCAACATCTCGACCTGCAGCATGTTCGTGGCCGCGGCCTGTGGCGCACGCGTGTCCAAGCACGGCAACCGCGGTGTGTCCAGCAAGTCGGGCAGCGCCGACGTGCTCGAGGCGATGGGCGTGCCGCTGACCTTGGCGCCCGAGGCCATTGCCCGCTGCATCGCCGAGGTCGGCATCGGTTTCATGTTCGCGCCGAACCACCATCCGGCGATGAAGAACGTGGGCCCGGTCCGGCGCGAGTTGGGCGTGCGCACCATCTTCAACATCCTCGGGCCGCTCACCAACCCGGCCGATGCGCCGAACATCCTGATGGGCGTGTTCCACCCCGATCTGGTGGGCATCCAGGTTCGCGCCTTGCAACGCCTGGGGGCCGAGCACGCGGTGGTGGTGTACGGGCGCGACGGCATGGACGAGGTGTCGCTCGGCGCGGCCACGCTGGTCGGCGAGTACAAGGACGGCGCGATCACCGAGTACGAGGTTCACCCGGAGGACTTCGGCTTGACCATGGCTTCCAGCCGCGCCTTGAAGGTGGAGTCGCCGGCCCAGTCGCTGGCGTTGCTGCGATCGGTGCTCGACAACGAACCCGGCCCGGCCCGCGACATCGTGATGTTGAACGCGGGCGTCGCGCTTTACGCGGCCAACGTGGCCCCGACGATGGCCGCAGGCGTGGCGCAGGCGCGCGAGGCCCTGGCTTCCGGTCGCGCACTGGCCAAGATGAGCCAGTTCGTCGACGCCACGAAGCGTTGGGCGACCGCGTCATGACGAACGTGCTCGAGCGCATCGTCGAGGTCAAGCGCGACGAGATCGGTGCGGCGCGGCGGCGGCGTAGCCTGGCGTCGGTGCGTGCCGAGGCCGAGGCGCGCAAGGACGCGCGCGGCTTCGAACGCGCGCTGCGTGCCCGCAACGCCCTCGGGCGCGCGGCGGTGATCGCAGAGGTCAAGAAGGCCAGCCCGAGCCGTGGCGTGCTGCGACCCGATTTCGTCCCGGCCGATATTGCCGAGAGTTACGCGCGCGGCGGCGCGGCATGCCTGTCGGTGCTGACCGACGTGCAGTTCTTCCAGGGCTCGCTGGCCTACATGGAGCAGGCGCGGGCCGCTTGCGAACTGCCGGTGCTGCGCAAGGATTTCTTCATCGACGCCTACCAGGTCTTCGAGGCCAGGGCGGCCGGTGCCGACTGCGTGCTGCTGATCGCAGCCTGCCTCGACGACGCGCTGATGCAGGATCTGGAAGCCCAGGCGCATGCGCTCGGCCTGGACGTGTTGGTGGAGGTGCACGATGCCAAGGAACTCGATCGGGCTCTGCGCCTGGCCACGCCGCTCGTCGGCATCAACAACCGCGATCTGCGCAGCTTCGAGGTGCGGCTGGAGACAACCCTCACGCTGCAAGCGAAGGTGCCGGCGGGACGCCTGCTGGTGAGCGAGTCGGGCATCGGCACGCGCGCCGACGTGCAGCGGCTGCGCGACGCCGGCATCGGCGCGTTTCTCGTTGGCGAGGCCTTCATGCGAGCGCCGGACCCGGGCGCCGCCCTGGCCGCGCTGTTCCAGCCCAGCGAGCCGGTCGCGCCGCCCGGGTCTTGAGCGCGCTGCAAGAGCCGCTCGACGCGGTGCTGGCGCGTTCGCCTGCGCCCTGGCGGCGCTGGGTGGAGCCTTGGCGCCGGTCGCCCGAGGGCCGTGCATTGGTGAGCTTCGTCGAGGCGCGGCGCGCGGCTGGCGCCGTGGTGTATCCCGGTGCGGTGCTGCGCGCGCTCGAATTGACGCCGTTCGAGGCCGTGCGCGTGGTGATCCTCGGTCAGGACCCGTACCACGGTATCGGGCAAGCCGAGGGGCTTGCGTTCTCGGTGCCCGCGGGCCAGCGCATCCCGCCCAGCCTGCGCAACATCCACGCCGAATTGCAGCGCGATCTCGGCCTGTTGCCTCCCGGGCATGGGCACCTGGGTGGCTGGGCGCGACAGGGGGTGCTGCTGCTGAACTCGGCATTGACGGTCGAGGCAGCAGCCCCGGGCAGCCATGCGAAACGCGGTTGGGAGGCGCTCACTTCCCAATTTTTGACCGCACTTGCTCAGGACCCTCACCCCAAGGTCTTCCTCCTGTGGGGCACTCCCGCCCAGCGCTGCGCCCCGGATCGGGCCGCGACCGCGCATGTGGTGCTCACGTCGAACCATCCTTCGCCGCTTTCGGCGCGGCGCGGGCCGTTGCCTTTCATCGGCAACGGCCACTTCAGCGCAGCCAACCGCCACCTGGGTGCACATGGGCGCGGCACGATCGATTGGGGCAATCTCCCGGCGGAGCTTCCAGCGCGCGGATGAACCGCGCCCTGCAGCCGTGCTATATTCCCCGGTTCGCCGCGGAGGGGTGCCCGAGTGGCTAAAGGGGGCAGACTGTAAATCTGTTGGCTTACGCCTACGCTGGTTCGAATCCAGCCTCCTCCACCAGGCGAAACCATTTTGTTGAGGTCAGTTCGACGTCCAGGCAGCGCACCAACGCTGGCGTTGCCGGAGCTCCCGGGCGGGAGTAGTTCAATGGTAGAACCCCAGCCTTCCAAGCTGATGACGCGGGTTCGATTCCCGTCTCCCGCTCCAGTGCGTGTTTTCAAGCGTTGCGTCGCTAGAGGCTTGGTTGTGCGGTTGCCGCTGTCAAGCCTGTATCGATGCCCATGTGGCTCAGTGGTAGAGCACTCCCTTGGTAAGGGAGAGGTCGCGCGTTCGATCCGCGCCATGGGCACCAAAGGCAGAGTGGGAAAGTAGACCCGTAACCTTGCAGGGCTTGCGCAGCGAGCCCGCCGTCCTGTTGGAGATTGAGAAATGGCAAAAGGCAAATTCGAACGCACCAAGCCGCACGTCAACGTGGGCACGATCGGTCACGTCGATCATGGCAAGACCACGCTGACGGCGGCAATCACGACCGTGTTGTCGGCGAAGTTTGGCGGTGAAGCCAAGGCCTACGACCAGATCGACGCGGCGCCCGAAGAAAAGG